>JAGLOK010000083.1 GCA_023139005.1 Clostridiales bacterium
CAAAATTATATACTCTTCACCTAATAGGAAGATTATTACCGCTGGAATCATAAAGATAATTCCTGCAGAAAAAGCTGCACCAAAATTGTTGCTAATGAACTGACTCATAAAGATTGATAGTGGATACATATTTTTGTTGCTCAAGAATGCCAGAGGTTGTTCTACCATGTTCCAGTTATCAATAAAAGACAAAATGGCTACTGCCGCAACACCTCCCTTAGCTTGGGGCAGGATGATGCTGAGCATGATGCGAACATGTCCAGCACCGTCAATCATTGCAGCGTCAATACTTTGATTGGGAATATAGCGAAGATACTGACGAAGAAGAAATAACGCTAAAGGTGCAAAGATTCCTGTATAGATAATCCCTCGATAGGTGTTGAGGAGCTTCAGGAAATCAAGTACCATATAGTTGGGAACCAGTGTTACCTGTATAGGCAATAGCATCAGTACTAAGATTACTACAAAGATTATGTGTCTGCCGGGGAAGTTAAACTTGGCAAAGGCATACGCTGCAATAAAGGCAATAGTTGTTTGAATGATTACCGTGGGAAACGTTAATAATATTGAATTCCAAAATTTCTTTAGATATGCAGAATTGCGAAAGAATGTTTTGAAATACTGCTGCAAAGAGACTTTGTCTGGTATCAATGAGAAGTTCATGTACTTGGTTTGCAACTTGGATTCATCATACTTAACTATAATTTCTTCACTTTCCATAAAGGAATTAGCAAACATAAAGATGAAAGGTAACAAGACAGCCACCGAAATGATGCATAGCAGTGTATACTTGATAATTATTTGTATTTTGCTCTTGTGATATCTCATACTACATCCGTCTTTCTTTCATATCGATAAAGTATAATCATAATAGTTACAATAATGATACTCAGTATAAAGGAGGCTGTGGTAAGTCGTTGATAATTAAGGTTACTCATGTTGTTGCTCATAAAATGCTGAAGCATATAAATATTCTCGTGTGGGTATGCTCCACTAAGGAGATAAACCTCACGAAAGATTCTTAGTGAATTCACGAAGGATAAAATAAGCACCAAAAAAGACATAGGTTTCAATAAAGGAAGGGTAATGCTTTTGAAACATTGCCAATTAGATGCACCATCAATCTGAGCATTTTCGTAGAACTCGCTGCTGATACTATTGAGTCCTGAAAGAAATAACACCACACTGTACCCAACGTACTTCCATATGAATATTAATATGATAATTAGCATAGAGTATTCGCTGTTAAAGAATCGAATGCTATCTATACCCAGTATGTTCAGTGCATGATTCACCAGACCCTTATCTTTAAATATAATCTGCCAGAAAAGGATAACAGATGCTGTTGGCAGTACTAAAGGAAGAATGAATACACTTCGAAAAATTCGGATATTTTGAAGCTTATCATTGAGATACAGTGCCAATAAAAGCGCAATTACAAAAAGAAGCGGTATTGCTGTAAAGGTAAAAAACAATGTGTTCTTACTAGCCAATAAAAAAGAATCGCTCTGAAACAAAGATACATAATTCTTCAGTCCGACATAGGTCTTCTGTCCTACACCAGAGGTGAAGCTCATTGCAATGCTGATTATATAGGGTATCAAGTAAAAGATCAGCATACCTACTAGATAAGGCATAATGAATAAGTACCCTTTTGCGGTGATTTTCGCTTTATAATCCATGTGTTCTCCGTAACAGTTTCTTGTATTTTACCATTATTATACGTAAAATACCATAATCTACCTTCGTGTTATTCGTTGTAGTAAATCTTTAATTTATTATTGATATCATCAATCATTTCATCATAGGTGACAAAATCCTCATAATAATCCTCAAAAGATGGTTGAAGAATATTATAGTAAATGAATTTGTAATGCCCTATATATTCAAAATCTTCTGCACTTTCTACGTATGTTGTAAGTTCTTTCACTATTTCTTTAGGTACAAATTCATTTGGTATGAAATCCGGATGAATACCATAAGCACCAATACCCAATGAATCAGCATATGATACATTTATTCCTTCTTCAAATTCTTGTTTTCTGGTTTCAAAGGAATCCTTTCGAACGGGAAAATCTATTGTACTGCCTGTTGTTTGCTTTATTTCGGATAAAACAAATTCAATAAACGAAAATGCTTCGTTTTTATTCTTTGAATTATTATTGATTACAAAACCATACTCCACATAAGCCTTTGTTGGCTCATTAACGGGTATAGGCTGTGGAAACAATATTACCTTGCGATTCCAGTAGTTTTCTAAAGTATTATACTGCATAGAAAACATTCTAAAGTGTACTCTTTCTCTCTGACCCACAGGACCTAGAAAGAGTAATTTTTTATTATAAAAATAGTCATGTGCATTGATGAAGTTGTAGGGCCATTCTGCGTGCTCAAAATCAATCATATACGTATTCAATTTACGATTGTGCTCTATTTGTAGGATATCAAGTAGTCTCTTTAATTCATCTGTTTTTTCAATTTGCTCTCCTATATCAATAAACTGAGATAATAAGTATTCCTCATTTATCCCCAACCAAGCTGGAGCAGAAGTCTTACTATAGTATTCTTCAATTAGGTCCATGTAGTTTGTTAAGGTAAGCTCTTCGGGAATTTTGATATCATGATATTGAAAACATTCCTTGAGGCCTATCATAGAATTTACATTGTAACCCATTGGTATCATGATTCTTTTCTCATTAATAATACCAGTATCCATTGCTAATGAATTGTAATCATTGAGGTCAAAGGTTTCACTATTTTCTATGAGAATATCCATATCAGCAAACGCGTCTTGTTGCGAAAGCTTATTGAGATTCAAATATTTACTTGATGTACCATTGATGACGATTAGATCAGGGCCTTCTCCCAAATACATTTCCTTTAGTATTTGGTCATACATGGCTTTGGCATCATAAAAGAAGGTAGGCTGCAGCCAAACTCTTCTTTTGTAATAAATTGAATAAAACGATCGATTAAAATCAATAGGGAACAACCTACTCAAACGATCTGGGAATAAAAGATAAACACTGATACTTTGTTTTTCTTCAAGATAATCTTCGTGCGCGGTGTTTTCAGCAGCACATCCCATAAACCCTAATACTAATAATAAAACAATAGATAAAACTAATATTTTCTTTATTCTCATTATTTACACCTTATCGTTTTTAATACTGGTTATCATTTGGATGAACACGATATACATTAAACAGTCATAATATATTGGCTAATTACACTTATATTCTAAATGCAATATATCGATATTATGTAATTATATAACAAATGTCTATCATTTACCATATTTGATTTTCTATTAGTGATCCTATTGTTTGGCGATTAAATAATTATCATAATAAATGCACAGGAGGCTGGGCTAGTTATCACATCCGATGGATAAGTTCGAGTCCTTGCAAAGAACCATCCATTTTGGATGACCTCTGTCTTATCGCTTGGCTATGATGCAATGTACTGTAACTGCTATATTAATATATACTTTAGCTATAAAAGAGTTTTTACTTGGCGAATTTCTCTTTGTGCATAAGTTGCCAACTCGATACATCGCACTGTCCATAGTCGTTATCTCCAAATGCTATTACGCTACCGTCTTTTAATAAAAAGGTATGATGTGACCCCCCGGCTGAAACCGATATCGCATCAGAAATATCATCAGTATTAAATGCATCACGATCTCTAAAGAAGTGGGCTACAATACTGCCATTAGACTTGATGCCAAAAGCAGCAGTGCTTCCTGCTGAGATGGAAACGATATTTTCCCAGTCTTCGCAAGCTGTTATAGAAGAGAATACTTTGCCGTCAATTGTCAGTACTGCAATGTAACCGGTCGAAACGGATAACCCCACTGCACTTTTGACATCACTGCTCCGAAGCGAAGCAAAATCACTTAATATAGTGCCGTCACTTTGTATAGCGCACAAACCATATGACCCAGCATCCAGGAGTATGATATCTCGAACATTTGACAGAGAATCTTTTCCGTGGAATCCGGTGCTTAGTAATGATCCATCACTGCAAAGTGCATAGGAATCATATGCGCCTGCTGTGATTTGTATAACGTTCTCCCATGTACTGACATCGCACTGTTCATATTCATTTGAACCTGATGCAACTACGCTACCATCACTTTTGAGTCCTAGTGTATGATACATGCCTGCATCAACTGATGTAATATCAGTCCAACTTTCCACACTGCATTGTTCGTATTTGTTTGAACCTGCTGCAACAACAGTACCATCTTGGTTGAGACCAACAGTGTGATCCTTTCCAATAGCTAAAATATCTGATGGTATGCTAAGTCTGGTTTCGGTCAATTCAGCATATTGATTTACCTGTTGTTCATCCATGAATTGTATAACCTCATATGCTTCTGATATGCTATCTCTACCTGTTATTTCGATAGCTAATGCATCAGTATATTCATTGGAATTCTTGTATCCATTAAGCTCTTTGAACAAATAAAATGCATCAGCCACGTGTCCTTCTTCATAGGTATTTTTCGCGATATAGTATTTGCAATTAGTTACCTTTTTGTCACTATCTTTGTATCCGGATATTGTTAAAAAAGATATTTTTGCTCTCGTGTAATCACCGGAGTCAAATATCAAGCAGGCGTTAATATAATCACATTCTAGAATTAATTCCTTGGCACTTTCATAGTCACCTAGTACTTTGAAGATGGAACGTGCCTTCGTAATATTATCGTTGCTAAGTGCGTGAATTGCTTCTTGATAGCTACATTTAAGACTGTAATCTTGTAGAACGTCAGGCTCTAGTCGTTCTTTGTATTTTTCCATTAGCACCAATGCGTTTTCATAATTGTTGGTATTGAGTTGCGATTCGATGCGTTGTATTATCTCATTGGTACTGATATACACCTCGGTGAGAATATATACAAACAGACATCCGATAATTACAAGTGAGATGAGTATTGTTATTATGACAAATCTTTTTTCTTTTATTCTTGCATCATTTATATTTCTCATACTAGTAGTCCAAAAAATCCATAAGATACTCCAGCATATAAGCTGAGTTCATGCTGGAAGACGTCGCAAGCATTATATAGGCATCGTCTATTTCATAATACTCAATGTAATCCTTAACACATGCTTCGGATTTTCGTTTTGTAAAGGTTTTCGGACGCAGATCCAACATATGCACCTCGTCATAATATGCAAACATATATGGTGCAAAAACATTTCCGAAAGAATCTGACACAATCAAAGCTTTTCGGCCTGTATCCGCTCCAGTAATAAACTTTCGCCATGGTCCTCTGGTTCCACCCAGATAGGCTAAATAATTATTGCGGTTGTATGACATTACCTTGATCTCCGTCTCCTCGGGAAGAGGGTCAACGATAAAACTACTGGTAGGGAATATTGGATGTATAACTTCTAATCTGTCAGCGATATTCTCCAATTGATTTGCAAGTGTGCTGAGATAGGACCTACCAAGGAAATCATCATGAATGGTGTAATCGTAATCTTCATATCTTAGGTAGGGTAAGTTCTGTGATGTCATGATACCTACGTGCGCATAATATGCGCCCAGAGGCGCCCAGTGATAGTCCGTATTAAAATAAAGTTTTTCACCATCAATTAAAGGTTTCTCAAGATAATCTGTTACATTGTGGATATGAACTCCCTCAACTGCATGCTGCTGCATATAGTCTTCTGCATCGCAATCCCATCCAACATAAGTTTTTGGCCACTTATAAATCATGTTGGCAAGACCTGCGTAGGGAATTTGCATGAAATGTAATTCTCCGTTTTTTGGCAATGCTTGGCGGTAAGCATTCAGTGCATTAATAGATATATCGAGATTCTCTTTTGGGTAATCATACACAAGCTTTTTTGTGCCATCATCCAAGTCAAGCCAAAAAGTGTATTCCGCGTCTGTGATAGACGGATTATCTGTATCTGTTTGTTCATCGTGAATGACATTCTCGTCAATGCTTGTTGGCACAAGAGTTTCTTTTGAGTTCTCTGTCGGAGTACTGTTGCCATTATTTTGCTCTGTGGTTGTAGTTATATCGAGATCATCTTCTTCATATGCGCTCATAAATTCATTAACGGCTTCTTCCATATCCATATCCAACAGTTCATCGGTACTGCGCATGTCAAAAAAACCTTTAATATCGTTAGAAATGTGTATGATTATTAATCTTTGGAAAAATCCGTCAGCAATATATTTCTCTACATTACTCATAAAAGTGCTATCCACTATACTGTTGATGGTTAAAGAGGGTAAACCTGCTAATATACGGTTTTCAG
The DNA here is from genome assembly GCA_023139005.1 of Clostridiales bacterium. Taxonomy (GTDB): domain Bacteria; phylum Bacillota; class Clostridia; order Christensenellales; family UMGS416; genus JAGLOK01. Next base: position 6,285 of record JAGLOK010000083.1, read on the forward strand.
TTTGACTTATACGCTCATGTTTTGGTGCCAGCCAGAAAAGTATTCCTCCCAGAAATCCAAGGAGAAAAACCCACCATAGTGTATTGACAAATGAAAATTTATGTTTCATACATGCTCCTAATACCTGAAACAAATAAACTAACCAAAGCTTTTATCAACTAGGAATGACAATATTATTATAACAATTACCGTAACAAATACAACATCAATGGTATACATAGTATTTCAAATCGATTTATCATTTCCATTACTTCTTTGATAATCTGTAGTAGGGGAGAGATAACATGCTATTTGCTGAGGAAGTAGAGAGTACTATCAAATTTTCTTTCTTAATGCAAAGGAGGGACTGGGTCCCTCTATCCCTATCGCCGTTTTTTCAAAACGTCTGTCGGGCAATAGATTTTAGCTTACATAAAAATCATGGGCTGCAAAACATCTACGATGTTTCTTGCCTCTTATTGCACAATGTATAATACTCACTACGTTCAAGTATTGTACATTGTATGCCCATAATTTTTATATATTTGATTAACATAGCAAGAAACCACTCTTTTTGAGTGGTTTCTTTTTGGTGCCGAAGACCGGACTTGAACCGGTACACTCTTTTGGAGCGAGGGATTTTAAGTCCCTTGCGTCTGCCAATTCCGCCACTTCGGCATATTAAATAATGGAGGCGCCAACCAGAATCGAACTGGTGATGGAGATTTTGCAGACCTCTGCCTTACCGCTTGGCTATGGCGCCATATTGTGGAGCGGAAAACGAGACTCGAACTCGCAACCTTCGCCATGGCAAGGCGACGCTCTACCAAATGAGCTACTCTCGCATATAAGTCTTCCCGAATAATAATAATTCCTACCATATGCTTTATTTAAAGCTTTGATAGGATTATATCATAAGTAGTATAACAAGCAAAAATGGCGACCCGGAAGGGACTCGAACCCTCGACCTCCAGCGTGACAGGCTGGCGTTCTAACCAGCTGAACTACTGGACCGCGTATTATGTAAGTGCAAGTGTGCACTATTGGTGGGAGTTACAGGACTTGAACCTGTGACCCTCTGCTTGTAAGGCAGATGCTCTGAACCAGCTGAGCTA
>JAGLOK010000084.1 GCA_023139005.1 Clostridiales bacterium
GCCGCACAGGATGCTGGATATATAGCTAGTATATTTTTCATAAAATCCTCTTTGCTTTATCGCTTTAACGTGCTAAAGTTTCTACAATAATAGCATCATTTAATGATTATGTCAACACTACTTATTATTAATTTAAAATGATATTCTTTAGTTTCTGATTATATCTCATAAGTGCAATCTTTTTGATACTCTCTTTTTCATCTTTGTACATATCCAGAGTCAAGTCATCAATTGCATCTTTTACTCGCGATAACAGTTTCACATCACCCATTAATGACAAAACCCTTGGGTCCATCATTCCAGATTGTTGCGTTCCGATAAATTGTCCAGGACCACGAAGCTTTAAATCCTCTTCTGCAATAATAAATCCATCGTTTGTATTTGTCATAATACTTAATCGTTCTTGTGCGTTTTGTCCTTCTGATGAAGATACTAAAAAACACCAGCTTTCAGTATTTCCTCTTCCTACTCTTCCTCTAAGTTGATGCAACTGTGCAAGGCCAAATCTTTCTGCATTCTCAACAACCATGAATGTGGCTTCCGGAACATCAAGCCCTACTTCTATCACTGTTGTAGATATTACACATTGAATATCACCACTTCTGAATTTATCCATGATCTCTTGTTTTTCTTCATTTTTTTGTTGTCCATGTAATACTTCAATTGTACTATCTTTGAATATTCCTGAAGACAATTCATCATACAGCTTATAGGTTGACCTAACATCAAGCTTTTCACTTTCATCAATCAGAGGACAAACAATATATGCTCTATTGCCCTCATCCAAGTGCTCTTTTATATATTTATACATATCTTTACGTTTTTCTTGTTTAATCAGTCTAGTTTTTACAGGAATTCTCCCAGGTGGCATTTCATCAATAATTGAAATAGACAAATCCCCATATAATATCAAAGCCAATGTCCTTGGTACCGGAGTTGCAGACATAACTAATGTGTCAGGATTCAGCCCCTTTGCACTGATTTTTGCACGTTGCGCAACACCAAATCGATGTTGCTCATCAGTGATTACCAATCCTAAATTATAATATTCTACACTTTTTTGAATCAGTGCATGAGTTCCAATAATAATATCAATTTTACCACTCTGAATATCTTTTAGTACTTCATTCTTTTCTTTTAATGGCATCATGCTTTTTAATAATGCAACTTCTACATCAAACGGCACTAAAAGTTTTGATATCGTATCAAAGTGTTGGCTTGCTAGGATATCAGTTGGCGCCATCATTGCAGATTGTTTCTTGTTTGATGCTGCAATCAACATTGCTATAGATGCAGGTATTGTTTTCCCGGAACCTACATCGCCTTGCAACAGGCGACTCATAATTGCAGGACTCTGCATATCGTCAATTATTTCTTTGATTACTTTGTTTTGTGAATTTGTCAAGTCAAAATCAAGTGAAGTACAGAAAGTAGCAATAAGATTTTTATCTATTTCATAGTGATGTGCTTTATCAGAAATGCTTTCTTTTTTCTTGTTTTCTAGTGCTATCATAAACATTAACATTTCTTCAAATGCTAATCTGTATTTTGCTAAGTTTGCATTCATTATTGAATCCGGAAAATGAAGATGTTCAAAAGTAAAGTTTATTTCGGGCAGATTATGTCTTTTCCTGAATGTATCAGGAAAAACTTCTTCAATAGCACCTAGTTCTTGTGCTAAAATTTTCTTAATTAAATTTTTAAATGCTACTTGCCCAATCCCTTTAACTAGCTTATATGTACACAATACAGGAGGTAACTCATCTGTGCTTTTTATAAGGGTTGGATTTTGCATTTGTATAACGCCTTGTTTTGCATCAATTTTACCTATGAAGATATAGTTTGAACCTTTATAGATATTCTTCGCCATGTATGGTTGATTAAAATACACACACTTTCCTGTAGTATTTCCATCAAATATATTGAATGTAACAATCGAAAAGCCTTTTCTCATCCTACGAAGTAACGGTTTTGAAGATACTTCTGCATGGACTACTACTTCATCGCCGTGTTTACACTCTGATATTTTTCTAGCATCTGATAATTGTTGATATTTAAAAGGAGCATGGTATAACAAATCACCAATTGTATAAATGCCCATCTTTCCCAAGATAGCTTGGCGTTTGTCCCCTACTCCGTGCATAGTTTTAATAGATAAATTAAGTGGCAACTGTTGCCTCTTTTCTTATTCTACAGAAATAATATAGTAATAAAGCGGTTGTCCTCCAAAATAGACCTCTACATCCGCATCAGGATACTTTTCTGATAATTCTTCAGAAAGCTTTGTTGCATTTTCTTCTGTTGTATCCGAACCATAAAATAAAGTTATGATTTCTGCATCATCGTGCATCATCTTTTCAAGGGTGCTTGTAACACATTCATGAACATCATTGCAGACAATTGATATTTTACCATCAACTAATCCCATGATGTCGTCTTTCTTTATTTTCTGACCATCAAACGTTGAGTTTCTCACTGCATAGGTTACTTGTCCAGTTATGACATCATCAATCATTGACTCCATGTTTTTTGCGTTTGTATCAATCTCTGCATTCAAATCATATCCCAACATCGCTGCCACTCCTTGCGGTATAGTCTTTGTTGGAATTACTTGTACATTGCATTCTGCTATTTCTGCTGCTTGCTGTGCTGCCATGATAATGTTTGAGTTATTAGGTAAAATAATGACGTTATCTGCATTTGCTTTGTTGATGGCCTCCAGCAAATCTTCAGTTGAAGGATTCATTGTCTGTCCGCCTTCTACGAACTGTGTGGCTCCTAAGTCGACAAATACTGCCGCCAATCCTGTTCCTGCTGCAACTGTTACAACCTCTGAATTTGTTTTCTCTTTTTGCTTTTCTTTTTGCTCTACTTCTTTTGTTTCAAAGTGTAATGAGTTGTGTTGTTCTCTCATGTTCTCTATTTTAATATCTGATAGTGTTCCTAATTTCATGGCATACTGCAATACTTTCCCTGGCATTTCAGAGTGCACATGTGTCTTTATCATTCCCACATCATGAACCACAACAACAGAGTCTCCTATTTGTTGTAGTTTATTAGTGAAACGATCCACATCATCATCATTGATATTTTCTTTTAATTCGTTGACAAAGAACTCTGTACAATAACCAAACTCAATTTCCATATCCATTGCACTTGCAGCGCTAACGATAGGCTTTTCGCTCTCTTTTACGACATCATCCATCGTTCCAAGTGGTTTTTCGCCACGTAATGCACTTAGGTATCCTCTGTAGATAACCAATAGCCCTGCACCACCTGCATCTACAACACCTGCTTGCTTTAGTACGTCTAGCATATCCGGCGTTCTTTCAAGCATGTCTTCACCATCAGACAGTGCACGTTCCATCACTTCTATGATGTCATCTGTATCATCCTTAGCTTCAATTGCACCTTCTGCTACTGCTCTTGATACGGTGAGTATTGTTCCTTCTCTGGGTTTCATAACAGCACGATAGGCTGTTGCCACTCCTTTATCCAAACCATCTGCTAAATCAATTGCAGTGATTTCTTTCTTCCCCTGAATTACAGAATAAAACCCTCTAAAGATTTGAGACAATATGACTCCTGAGTTTCCTCTTGCACCTTTTAGTGACCCTCTGGACAATGCTTCACCCATTAGTGATATATCATCACTATCAATTTGACTCATTTCTTTTACTGCACTTTTTATTGTAAGTAACATGTTTGTACCGGTATCTCCATCTGGTACAGGAAATACGTTTAGATCATTCAATTCATCTTTGCTACGTGCTAGTAATATCGCTCCATTTAAAACCATTTCTTTAAAAAGAGCACCATTTATCTTTTCAATCTTCAAAATCAGGTCCTCCGCTATACTTTTACGCTATCTATTGTTACATTCACTTTTTTTACTTTTAGACTTGTTTGGTGTTCTACATTATATTTGATAGTATCTATTGCTGTTTGTGCAACTGCATTAATTGATACACCATATATAACTTTGACAAAAATATCAATCTCAACTTCATTTTCGTTTGACTGTACTTTGATACCTTTTGAATAGTTTTCAAGATTCAGCAGCTGTGATATTCCATCCGTTGCACTTTTTGATGCCATACCCACAATACCGTAGCACTGCTCAGCGCTGTGTCCTGCAATAATAGCAATGACTTCATTTGAAATACTAATTGTACCTTTTTTATTAACTATAGTACCCATTGATCATCTCTCCTTAATAATATTCTTAATAAATAAATAAGAACAGCAACAATTGTATAATAAAATAAGAATTGTTGCAACATTCACTTCTATTTTAGCTTTATTATCGTATTATTTTATATACGTTTTGATATTGCATTTATCAATCTAATACTATTATTGCAAGCATTTCCATAGTTTCGTCTCCCGTGTTTTCTATTGAGTGTCCTTTACCATTGGGTGTCACAACAACATCTCCAGCTGACACTTCAATGCTTGTACCATCATCATCAACTGTTGCTACACCTTTGAGAATCGTATAAAATTCCGTTTCCTGATGATGCACATGATGTCCGATAGAACATCCTGGTTCCAGTGTAATATTTGCAAATAGACGGCACTTTTCAGGCAAACCATCTTTTTGCACATGGTTGATGACAACATCCCCCTTACCATCTTTCATGTTGCTTCTAATGTCTTCAATAAATTCATTGGGTGATATTTTCATGTTTCTCTCCTGCTAAACGTTTTATTTTAATTATTCATTGCTTATTCTATTACTATTAGTAGCTCTCGAATCCAAATCGTGCATCTTTAGGATTGACTACTCTTTTACCCTGTTTGAAGCTGTCAATGAGATTCATCTCTGTTTCTGATAATTCAAAATCAAATACATCTGTATTTGAGTCAATCCGCTGTTTTTTGACTGATTTAGGTATTGCAACAAACCCACCTTGAATATGCCATCGAACCAAGACTTGGGCGGCTGTCTTTCCATGTTGCTGTGCGATTTCATCAAATTCTTTGATTCCTACAAACCTACCCTGCATCAAGGGTGCCCATGCTTCTATGCGGATATTATGTTTGTCGCAGTATTTTTTTAATTTCCTCTGATTATACTCAGGATGGCGCTCAACTTGATTTACACTGGGTATAACATCAAGTTTATCAATAAGCTTTTCTAAATGTTCAATATTAAAATTACTGACGCCAACCGAACGAATTTTCCCATCACTTTGAAGTTTTAGCATTACTTCATAGGCTTGAATGTTATATTCAAATCTATAATTTGGCCAATGAAGTAAGTACAAATCAACATAGTCCATGTCTAGCCTTCTTCTGCTTTCTTCAAAAGTCTTTAGTGCATCATCAGTACGTTGCATTGTATTCCAGAGTTTTGTTGTAACAAATACATCTTCTCGTGCTATACCGCTATCTTTGATTGCTTTTCCGACACTTTCTTCATTTTTGTATATAGCAGCTGTATCAATATGACGATAGCCAAAATCAAGCGCCCAACGCACTGCATTATATGATTGTTTTCCTTCTTCTGATTTGAATACACCAAGTCCTATTTTTGGTATTTCTATATTATCATTTAATGTAAAGCTTTCATTTCTCAATTCCATAATGGTTCTCCTTATATAGGCATATTATATATTATAAAGTATTTCATGTTCAATTTAATTTTATCGTTAATAATAAAAGTTTGTTATATATAGAGAAAAATCCCCAAATAATTGAGGATTTATTTTCTACTAATTATTAAGCTAAACTTCCTGTCTTCTTATAGCATGCTTTCTGCATCTGCTATTTCATTGATTGAATCAATGCCGCGACGATCAATCATTAGTTCTACTTTCTTTGCGCCTACTTCGATGGTTACGATATCATCCTTGATTTTTGTTACTGTGCCATAAATGCGTCCAATTGTTGTAATTCTGTCTCCTACTTTGAGCTCTGTAAGCATTGATTTTCTTTTCTTTTGTTGTTTTTGTTGTGGTCTAATTAGAAGAAAATAAAATACAGCTACTAAAGCTATTGGTATCAAAAGAGAAGAATATGAGTTAATAAAATTTTCCATGAAATGCACCGTCCTATTTTTTTGTAATAAAGCATTGCTCTATATTCCTAGTTATAATAACTTATTTTATTTATTTTTGCAATTAGAAAGGCTTGTTTTCACTCGAATTAATGAATTCTTCACGAAATTCTAACATTTTATCCTCATATATTGCTTCTTTTATTCTATTTGTCAGTTGTATCAAGTATTGTAGGTTATGCAATGATGCAAGTCTTGGTCCCAACATCTCTTTTGCTTTAAACAAATGCCTTAAGTACGCCCTCGAATAATTTTTACACAAATAACATGTGCATTGATCATCAAGTGGCGATAAATCCTCTTTATATTTTGCATTGAGAATGTTAATCTTCCCATGAGAAGTAAATAATGTACCCGTTCTTGCAGTTCTTGTTGGTAGTACGCAATCAAACATATCGATGCCTCTTGCTACGCTTTCAACTATATAATCAGGACTCCCTACTCCCATAAGATAGTGCGGCTTGTTTTCGGGCAAATAGGGTTTGAGAACATCAAGTGATTTGTACATCTCTTCTTTGGGTTCACCTACACTCAATCCTCCGATTGCATATCCGGGAAAGTCGATCTTTATTGTTTCCTTTATGCTTTCAATTCGTAGATCATCATACGTTCCACCTTGTATGATTCCAAACAATGCTTGTTTCTCTGTGTCTTTGTGGGTATCTTTACAACGTTGTGCCCATCTTAGAGTTCTTTCCATTGATTTTTTCACATAATCATATTCTGCAGGCCATGGCGCACATTCATCGAATGCCATAATGATGTCTGCACCCAAATCAATTTGTATTTGAGTTGCGATCTCTGGAGATAAAAAGTGCTTTGAACCATCAATATGCGATTGAAATTCAACGCCTTCTTCTGTAATTTTACGAAATCCACTGAGTGAGAATACTTGAAATCCGCCCGAATCCGTGAGTATTGGATGATTCCAGTTCATAAATTTATGTAGTCCACCGGCTTTTTTTACGAGTTTATTACCAGGTCGAAGATACAAATGATATGTATTTGATAGGATTATTTGTGCTCCAATGTCCTCCAATTCAGATGGTGCAAGTGACTTTACCGTTGCTTGCGTTCCTACAGGCATAAAAACTGGTGTCTCAATTACGCCATGTGGTGTTGTGAATTCACCGATTCTAGCACCGGATTGTTTGCAAACTTTTTTGATTTTATATTCGAACATTATTATTGAATAAACATAGCATCTCCAAAACTGAAGAATCTATATTGCTCCTCTACTGCT
>JAGLOK010000085.1 GCA_023139005.1 Clostridiales bacterium
TACTATTTATCATACCTTGGTAAACACTCAAGCCATAAATTTGATAAGGAGATAGAAAATGAAAGAAAGCAAAACGTGTATACAAACACAAAATCTGTGCAAGACCTATTATAGCCAAGAAAAAGGTGTTCATGTGATACGAAACCTAGATATGGAAGTATATAAAAGTGACTTTACTGTTATTATGGGGGCTTCAGGCTCTGGCAAGACAACACTTTTATATTTACTAAGTGGCTTAGACGAGGCAACATCTGGGGATGTTGTTTATGACGATGTAAAAATCAACGATATGAAAATGAAGCAGCTAGTTGAGTTCAGGCGCAAAAAAATTGGATATATTTTTCAGGGCATAAATTTAGTGCCTTATTTATCACTACTTGAAAACGTAAGTGTGATTGGGAAATTAATAACCAAAAACTCAAAGGAAGTAGTGGAAAAATCCAAAAAGCTTCTATGTGATTTTGATCTAGAAGATGAGCTACATCGTTTGCCATCGGAGGTATCTGGTGGGCAGCAACAGCGAGTAGCTGTGGCAAGAGCTATGATTAATGATTGCCAAATACTTTTTGCAGATGAGCCAACAGGTGCACTTAATACTTCACAAGGCAAAAAGATGCTAGACATTATGAGCGAAATAAACAAAGATGGAAAGAGCATCGTAATGGTAACTCATGATTTGAAAGCAGCTTGCAGAGGCAATAGAATATTGTATTTAAAGGACGGCAAAGTTCACGGCGAGCTAAGTCTAGATGCATATGACGAAAAAGACTTGGACGAAAGAGAGCAAGTAGTTTACAACTTTCTTAGAAAGAGAGGCTGGTAGTATGAAATCAATTTTATCTATAGCCAAAGGAATGCTAGCAAAACAAAAAGGCGTAAACGTTTTAATTGGAATAATTCTACTTATTTGCTTTGCATGTATTTCAAGTGGTCTAACAATATATTCAGCTACATCTAATCTTTACAAAAAGGCCATTGATGCTCAAAAATCAATGCACGATGTAGCATTCTTTTCAACAAATGATTACTCCAACTGGGAGGAAATGGGGCAGTGGTTTGAAAGCCATGAGCTAGTTGAAAGCGTTCACATAATCCCAGGTAGCAATTTATCCGAGATAGCAAAGTTCAAAGGCGAGAGCATAAATATCGCTTATTGTGAAATGCCACTAGAACCTAAGCATGATTTACTAAAAGTAGTAGAAGGCGAAAGCTCTGCGTATCCATCTTATGGTACGATATGGGTGCCAACTGGCTTTGCCAATAGGTATTCAGTTAGTTTAGGCGATGAGATACTAATTCCAAACGGTGCAGATGTATCAAGCTATAAAATCAGCGCCATAGTATACGACCCACCATTTAGCTCTAGCCTAATATCACCACATAGAGTATGGGTTTCACCAGGTGAAGTAGCTTTGATGAATTCTTTTACCAAAATCGACAGAATGGTACTAACTATTAGATACATAGATAGCGCAAACGGCACACAAGTTTGGAGCGACTTTACAAAGTGGCAAGGTGTATCTTTTAACGGAGTAAAGATGGAGTATTCTGTCTTCTCTAGCGGCGCAGCCATGACCACCCAGCTAATTGCAATGGGAATATTAGCTATTGGAATTATGCTAGTTGCAATCTGTTGCTTGATACTATGCTTTATAGTACTAGCCGAGATATCAACTCAGTACAAAACATTTGGTGTGCTAAAGGCCATGGGGGTATCTAACCACCAAATAAGACTAGCAAACTTTTTTCAGTATTTTGCACTTATGTTAATATCAATTCCATTTGCAATAGTCTTAAATATTGTGTTATCAAGGCAAATTATTAATCCATTTGCTAAGGCTCTAGGTCTTGATATGATGCAAATTTCAATTGGTTTACCACTATTTGTAGCTTTTATGATTGTATCTTTAATAATAACTATAGCAGTTGTTATAGGAACTAAAAAGATAAAGAAAATCAACCCTTCACAAGCTATTCGGACAGGAAAAGCGGCTTCTAAAAAGACACGAAATGGATTTATCAAAATAAAAGACAGCTTTAAGGTGCCAGTTGGGCTACTTATACAAAGCAAAGAAAACGCCAACAGTAAAGCAAGACAAGTCTTTTCAATACTAATTTTAGTTGCACTTGTTTCTACAATGTTTTTCGGAATTGGGTTAAACATGAGTCTGGATAATTTCTTTGACGATACATCATGCATAGCATTACCTAAAAGCGATCTGTCCATTAAGAGCATTAACCAAAGTAGCTTTGGGTATTCTACAGATGATGTATACAAATATTTGCTAGATAAAGACAATATTGAATCCATCACAAAAGCTTATACACCAGATGGAAATGTATTTATAAAAATTGATAGCACCAATGAATATGCAACTTTGGTTGATGCGATTATGGGAGATTACGATGAACATAATCTAGCTGTTATCGAAGGACACAATCCTAAAACTGATAACGAAATTGCCATCACCCAAATAACTAGCGATCAAATAGAAAAGGGAATTGGGGACATAATAACAGTCTCTATAAACGGAGCAGAGAATTCATTTGTTGTTTGTGGCATATATCAATCTGTAAACAATATGGGCAATGGAATAAGGCTAAAGTATTCTGCAATGTATCTATATGATCCTACAATCAAGCAAAACTGGTATCACGTGGTTTACGATGAAGGCGTGGATATAGAAAAAGAAAAAGCAGAAGTTGAGAGCTTAATGGGAGTCTCGGTAACTATTTTAAAGCCAAAAGAGTTTTTGGACTCTATTGCAGGACCGATAATGACAGGTGGACTGATGGCAACTTTGGCACTATCTTTTATCACCATGATTGTTTGTGCAATAACCCTTTATAATTTTAGTATACTTAGCTTTTATAAGCAAAAGAGAAACTACGGCATATATATGGTTTGCGGTGTGTCATCCAAGCAGCTAATTTCCTTGCAGCTAGTTAGGATAAGCATACTCACATTAATTGCTTCTGCTATTTCATACCTTGTAATCTCTAGCACCATGGAAGATATTTTAATAGCAATGTTTAAAACGACAGGAGCAGTGTCTGTTGACTTAATACTTGATACTAGGCTAATGATTGGGGCAGTGCTACTTACAATGATTATAGGAATTGCAAGTGTGTATTTTGCTTCAAGGAAACTAAAAAAACTTAATCTAAGAGAACTGGTTATAGAATAGGAGTAATGATATGAAAAAAATATTGTATATAGCGATTATAATCTTGCTTATAGTTAGCAATGCTACAGTTGCAATGGCAGATGATAAATCGAGCGAAATTGATGACTATATTAATGAGTGTATGGAGATTATCGACATACCTGGTATGTCGGTAGCTATCGTCCAAAACGGAGAGGTAATCTTTGAAAAGGGCTATGGTGTAGAGGTGCTTGGCACAGATGCACAGATGACTCAAAAAACTATCCAAGCTGTAGGCTCTGTTACTAAATCTTTTACTGCGCTTGCAATGATGCAGCTAGTAGAGCAAGGTGAGGTAAAACTAGACGATAAGGCAACACAATACTTACCGTGGTTTAGAACCCTAGAAAAAGAAAAAAGCGATCAAATAACAATTGCAATGTTGCTCTCCCATTCTAGCGGTTTGCCAACTAGCACACCATCAACCTCTTGGTTTGTTTCAGATAGAGGTGAAAATTCTGCCTATGAGGAAGCTAGGAGCTTGGCATCTTCCAATCTATTGTTTGATCCAGGGCAGTCTTATAATTACTCTAATGCAGGGTTTTTGCTAGCAGGATTAATCATTGAAGAAGTATCAAAAATGGAGTATGAAGACTATATCAAGGAAAATATACTTAATCCTCTTGATATGAATAGCACCTCAACAAATATTGATAGTTTTGATGACCTTGGTGTGCTATATGGGCATATTCCATATTATGATAGCTACATGCCAGCCAATAAAATATTTAATACATCGTTTCTTGCAGCGGGTTCAGAGCTACGAACTAGTGCTATTGACATGACAAAATATATGATGATGTATTTAGATTCTGGCAAGTATGATGGCAAGCGCATATTATCAGCTGATGGCATCTCAAACATGATGGAAAAGAAATCTAGCACCATGGTTATGGGAAAAGAAACTGGGTATGGATATGGGCTATTGAACGTTGAAGAGATGGGATTAGTTTTTCATGGCGGAAACACTAGAGCAATGTCTTCGATGATGATAATGCACCCAGAAACCAAGACAGGAATTATAATGCTATTTAATGTACATGACATAAACAGCGAAATATTTGGAATCTCTGAGATGCAGATGGCAGTTAATGTGCTAAATATCTTAAACGATAATCCATTAACTAATGGACTAGTCGAAGAAAAAAAAGAGCATTCAGGCTACACACTGCTCAAAAAAGATATTGTAAACTATCTAAACGAATACTCATCAAGTGATAATACAATATCTAGTACTATGAAAGAGCAAGATGGCAAAATTTATCTTGAGCTAGATTCAACCATTGGGCAGCAAACCTATGAGTTGATATTTGAAAGCAAACTTGCAGCTTATGCTACAAATAGTACAGAAGCCTTGATGATATCATTTGATGAAAATTCAAACGGAGAGATTATTAGCATAAATACGAGCTTTGCAGGGCTACTAAGGAAAAAAACTCAAGTAGTAGATGATAATTACAAAAAGGTATACTTTGAGGATGTGTCCTTTATGGTGCCAAATGGCTACCAAGCACAAAATGCGGATGATAAAATAATTGTATCAAGTGGAGAAGTCGACATTGAGTATTCAAAAGGCACAGGCCTAGAGAACTTCTGGGAAGACTGCCAACTAAGAACACAAGGCGCAGGAGAGATAGTTCGCCAAACTAACCCTAAAACAGAATGGATAAATGGATACAAGGTTTACCAACAAATCATTATTATAAAAGATGGAGACGAATATTTCCAATGTGTTTGTGCCTACCTTGAAGGAAGCAGCGAAGCATCTATATTTACTATAGTGCCATACTATAGCACAACGGGTATTATTAGAGATGTTATTGTAAAGATGATAATGACAATAGAGGACTAAAAATAATTTGAAATGGAAAGCTAAGTTGGGTCTAAAGCCAGCTTAGCTTTTGTTTTTCAATAATGTGATGTAAAATGAATATAGAATATATTAGGGGGAAGAACATGAGAGTTTTATTAGTTGATGATGAAAAAGAGATAATAATAATTCTAAAAGATTATTTTGAAGCTAATGGGCATATTGTTGCTGCAGTACTTGATGGCAACAGCGCTCTTTCTCTTTTTAGTGAAACAAAGTATGACATTATAATCCTTGATGTGATGCTCCCAGATATAGAGGGGACAGAGGTGTGCAGAATAATAAGAAATACCTCTAGTGTGCCCATACTTATGCTAAGTGCAAAAGACACAGATATGGATCAAATATTAGGCTTAGGCTTAGGCGCAGATGAATATGCTACCAAGCCGTTTAGCCCATCGGTAATATTGGCAAAGGCTAAAGCTTTGGTGAGAAGAAATGAGGGTATCAAAGGGATAGCGCAAACAGATGTTAAGGGAAAAGAAGACTATATATTGCATTACGGCAAAATATATCTTGACTCACAGGCTCACATTGTAAAAGTGGACCAACAGATAGTGAATCTTTCTCCAAAGGAATTTGAATTGCTTCATCACCTTATGCGCAATATTAATCGTGTATATCCAAAACAGATGCTTTTTGATTTGATATGGGG
>JAGLOK010000086.1 GCA_023139005.1 Clostridiales bacterium
TATGGTATTTTATAACCTCTTCTTTGCTGACTTCACCATCAATGGCTCGAAACAGCAATGTAATTAGCTTTAACTGCATTGTCAACAGTTCTACGCCAAAGGTGAATTGATCATTAAATGCATTTCTACTACTTTCATTTTCAATCATGCTTTCAATATTTTTTACATCATCTAATATCTTAGTGCCTTCTGCAAGCAATTGCTCTGACTGTGCATATGTCCATAAGATATTTTTCTTTCTTACAGAGAATTGCTCATCAACAAATTCATAGTTTGGATCCGTTTTTTTATTGAAATGATAAATCAATGGATATAAGGCATAGATGCTGTTTGCAATAAACCCTCTGTCTACATCGTCTTCTGGGCTGAGATATGCTTCCTTTGCTTTCATATTGATATGAAACTTTTCAAAGTTATCAATAAATTGCACTATGCGATTGCCTGTTTTCGGACTATCTATCCCCAACGTTCTTGAAAGCCACTCAATGATAAAACTCTCTTTATCATAATGATTGATATCATAGCACATATCCATTATTGCTTCCAAACTCAAGGTGAAATTCTTAAAGCTTTGTCCGTTGACTAGGATATAGTCGGTCAGTTCAAGTGCATGTGCCTTTTTTACTGATTCATAAAGTGGTGTCAGATATGGATCGAGTACAGTATGATTTAGCCAAAAACCACTATGCAGATAAACACCCTTTCTATAGTCGCTGTTTGCATAGGTGTCTTTGTAGATGAACTTCCCAAATCCATTGTCTGAATATAGCAACAACCATCTATCGCTTACTGTAAATAATTTATCTTTAAACAAATCATAGCCTTCTGCATACAGATCGCATATTAGTTTTGCATCGGGCTTGTACGATAGGATAATCTCTTGGATAACTGCAAAGACCTCCGTCATGATTGGACCTGTGCCGGTTTGAACGCACTTTTCACAATCGCATCGGTATATACAGTCATATATGGGTGAGCGCGGTCTTAACAGAAACAAATCGCATTTACCCAAGGGACCTTGCATATAGTCATTCCATCTATCTATCCAAGTCTGCTTGTGTTCAAACCAACATTCGTGCTGTTCGTTAAGTGGATTGAATGCCCATCCTAAATACATCGGAATCTGAACGAGCAACCCCTCTTCGTGGACTATATCTATTATCTTATTTATATGTTCAATATCACCTTTATAGTTCCAATATTTCTTATAGGAATCCCATAAGTAAAACTCTGCTCTTCCCAATTGATCATGAATATCAATTGCATTATAGCCCATCTTCTTTAATGATCTTGCCATTTGTCTATATACATCCAGGTTAACCAAACCATTTTCGCCCTTGTAATTAATTAACTCATCACTGTCGTTATCAAAATAGCACCTGATACCAAAGTCTTTAAACGCACTATAATCCGGATCAACACCGTTGACGCCTGTAAAATATTCTAAATATCCAGCCATAATTAAACCTTCCTGTCTCAACATTATCAAAAAAGATTATAACAAACATATTATATAATAACAAAACATTTTTACCCTTAAAGTTATTGATGCACCAGTATAAACCAGAGCTAAGGATTGGGCTGTGACAAGTATTTTTGCAATATATAAATACAGTTGAGGTTATCGGGAGTAATTAGGATGTAGTTTTATCTATATAAAGTACTTCTGAAGTACTCAAATGATTTGGGTTTATCATAGTTTTTTCATCTTTTCCATGATAATATATTATTGGTAGTTTTTCTACCGGACTTCATGTCAAATAGTTATTGATAAAAAGTATCTGTACTAGCACTATGCATATATCGTTTAAAAAAACTACAAATATACGCTAAGTCAAATGGTTTATCCATGCACAGTCTCGGATATGTTCATCTATACTCG
Organism: Clostridiales bacterium; assembly: GCA_023139005.1. Taxonomy (GTDB): domain Bacteria; phylum Bacillota; class Clostridia; order Christensenellales; family UMGS416; genus JAGLOK01. The sequence continues at coordinate 1,883 of JAGLOK010000086.1, forward strand.
ATTAACAGCTTTCATCTAGCAATCAAAATATAACAACAAAAACAATGTAAATAAAATATCAAACTAACAGAGAAGAGGTGTAGGACAATTGGAACATAATTATGACGTTGTTGTAATTGGTGCCGGCAATGGCGGACTATCCGCTGCTGCATCATCAGCCAAAATGGGACTTAAAACGCTACTGATTGAGCAGCACAACCTGCCGGGTGGCTTTGCTACAAGCTTTGTTCGTGGGCGGTTTGAATTTGAACCATCGTTGCATGAGTTTTGCAACATTGGAACAGCCGATGATCAGGGACCTGCAAGGCAGCTCATCGATAGCTATGGTGTAGCGGTAGAGTGGGTACCCATTGAAGATGCATACCGAGTCATCACAACCGGAGAAGGTGCCGACAACTTAGATATAATTATGCCATTTGGCGAAGATGCATATGTAGATAGGATGGAGGAATATGTACCGAGCAGCCGTCCGTCCATGGAAAAATTCATGGCACTGTGCAAAGACATCATGGATGCACTTGCTTTTATTCGGAAATCGAGTGGTAAGGTTGACACAAAGGTGATGATGAAAGAGCACTCCAACTTCTTGAAATGTGGCGGATACAGCGTCAATCGAGTACTAAAATCACTTCACATGCCTGAAAAAGCCCAGCGCATACTATGTGCTTACTGGTGCTATCTGGGTGTTGATTGTGATAAAACAAACTTTGCGCTATATGCAACAATGTTATATAAATACTTGCAAACCGGTGCATGGATTCCCAAGCAACGCTCCCATGAATTGTCCGCAGGAATGGACAAACGCATACGAGAAATGGGTGGCGATATCTGGTACAACACACGCGCTAAACGCATCCTCATGAAAGATGGTAAAATAACTGGTGTCGATACTTCGCATGGTACCATAAATTGCAGTCACATTATCGCAGGATGCTCTCCCAATGCAATCTTTGGCGAGATGATGGATGAAAAAGACGTTCCGGAAAAACAAAAACGCATGGTGAATGCGAGAAACTTTGGTGGACGTGGATTTGTTTTATATCTTGGGCTAAACAGATCAGCTGAGGAACTTGGTCTTAAGGACTACAGCTACTTTATCTATGGTTCTATGAACACTGCAAAGGAAGTTGCACGTGCAAAAGACTTCAACGATCATCCCATGCAAGCTACTGTCTGTTTGAATGTTGCAAACCCTGACTGTTCTCCAAAAGGCACATGCATTATGAGCTTTACAACCCTTTATACCCAAGACGTGTGGGGAGATATCAGCACTGATGAATACGTGACCAAAAAGCGTGAGGTTGCAGAAAATATGATCCGCGACTTTGAAGAGCATGTCGGTGTCACTTTAACTCAATATATTGAAGAAATCGAAATCGCAACCCCTGTTACGATGGCGCGCTATACCCTTAACCCTCAAGGCACGATGTACTCGTATGAGAGCAGCGACTGGGATACGTTATTGGCAAGACTAATGATGCTAAAAGATGATCAGATTGTACCCGGCATACGCTTTGCAGGAGGATATGGTCCGCGAATCTACGGATACAGCTCAACCTATATGAATGGTGACCTAACTGCAAGGCTCACAGCTACAGACATCAGAGAGGAGAAAGCACTATGAAACAGTTCAATTTTCACGTCAAACCAATAGGGCTTTTGGATATGCTTCACTTCAAAAAGCTGGTGCCAAATCGTGCAGAGAAACTTGCAGAGGGTGCAAATGAACAGGTAACCTCTGTGTACAAGGTAAATAGGATGTCAGAATTTATGCATCCTGCAACACAGATGCTCACGATTGATGAGATCATTGCACATGATGATGATACGAAAACGTTTATCTTAACAGGACAATACATTGCACCATTTCGTGCAGGACAATATCTATCTGTATATTTGACCATTGGAGAGTCCGTTATTACGCGACCCTACTCAATATCAAGCTCACCTCAGTGGACAAAAGAAGGTAAATACGCAGTAACTGTTAAGAGAGCATCAGATGGCTTTGCATCTGACTGGATACTATCCAACTGGAAAGTCGGTATACAAGTGACCACTTCAGGTCCTGAGGGTAACTTTTACTATGAACCACTACGTGATGCAGGACATGTCATCGGCGTTGCAGGCGGTAGTGGTATAACGCCGTTTTTATCGATGGCATACGCCATCAGAGATGGTCTTGAAGACTTCAACTTAACCTTACTATATGGTAGTTGTGCAGAGTCAGATATTTTATATAAATTGGAACTTGCAGAAATCGAGAAAAACTGCGATAAGGTGAAGATAATCCATGTGCTCTCAGAAGAGAAGACAAGCTGTTACGAGTATGGATTCATCACTTCTGAATTGATTAAAAAATACGGTGGCGATCATCCTTATAGTATATTCCTATGTGGTCCACCTGCAATGTATAACTTTGTGGATAAGGAAATTGAAAAACTCAAACTGGAATCCAAGTATGTACGACATGAACTTTTCACATCCCCTGCATCACCTGCAGGCCTTGATGGCTACGAAGGCGACGTTCAAAAACAGTATGTATTGACAGTAAAACGCTTTGGAGAGCAACTTTCTGTGCCTATGAAGGCTTCAGAGACAGTTCTTGTAGCTTTGGAACGCGCAGGAATTGCAGCACCATCTCGATGCCGAGGAGGCGAATGTGGCTGGTGTCGGGCGCGATTGGACAAGGGAGAAACTTTCACACCATCACACTTGGATGGACGTCGGATGGCAGATAAAACAACAGGACATATACATCCCTGCTGTGCATATCCCTTATCTGACTTGACCATTGATATCTGCCCTGAATAGAAAAATTGGCCATGTAGCTTTTGCATCATGGCCTTTATAATGTATATAAAAAAGGAGAAGAGGCATGAAATACAACAAGAAGAAACTTTGGATTGTTTTTGGCATTTGTTTGATTGTGATGATATCGTCAATGAGTCTTGCAAACGGTATTCAGACCGACTTCGGCGAGATCGACATATCAACATGGACAATTGACACAGACGACGGGGAAGTGATTTCCTATAAGCTATATGTACCCGATGGCGTAACCCCTGATAACCCCGCTCCCGCTGTACTACTTATCCACGGATATCAAAACGATAAAGATACATCTGCAACTTATGCACTGGAACTTGCCCGACGCGGCATTGTAGCGATGTGCATGGATGCTTATGGTCATGGTGATACGACAGTTGGACTAACTGAGCGTGGGTATGTAAACCATAAACTACCCAACTGGGATAAAACTATCAATGGCCCCGAACGATTTTTGATTATGATGAGTTTTTCTACGATGGACTTTTTCACACTCAAAGATGTTCAGGGTAGTGGTATGGATAGCTCCATGGGCGGTCGAATCGCTTATGAACTGCTCCAAACAATGCCATTTGTAGACTCTAGCAACATGGGTGTAACAGGACACTCGATGGGAACATGGGCTGCTTGGAGTATTGCTGAAACATTCCAAGATCACAAGGCGATAGTATTGCAGTGTGGCGAATTATTCCCATTGGAATACTACGACAATGCCAATGTGAAATTTAACAATGTACTCATGCTACAAGCACAATATGAAGAATTCACAGCATTTTGTGATTATAACCTTTCAACTAAAGGCCTCATGGAAACAGAACTGCGCTACAATGATTTTGCGGGCCAAGATGGTCCGATTTCATGGGATACTACATATGGATCAATCGCCGATGGTAGTGCAAGGCGCATTCAACTACTAAGCGGCATTAATCACCGTCTAACGACCATTAACCCTGAGGGCATGGCAACCACTATGGATTGGTTTACTGAAAGCTTCGGTATGAAACCTGCTATCGAATCAACTCAGCAGACAGCTGGATGGAAAGAATTGCTTCTGCTTATCGGTTTCTTATCTGCATTGGCTTCCATGTTGCCACTTTTGGTATTGCTGACAAAGACAAAGTTCTTCTCGGAGGTAGCACAACCACTACCATCGAATCCTGCTACACTTCTGCCCAAAAAGAGATGGCGGAAGACAGCTCTGATTGCAATACTCATAAGCGCAATTACATATCCATTTATCACACAATTGGGACATGGACTAATGCCTTTCCCAAAAGCCATATTCAAGATGACAGTAGGAAACGGTGTCATTACTTGGTTTTCAGTACTTGCAATCATCGCATTGTTCATGCTGAGGCACTGGTATAAAAAAGGTGAAGGAAAACGCATGGGTGTGACGTTGTATGACATGGGGCTTGCAAACGAGCAGGCACCCAACAAACTACCATGGCGTGTCATCGGTAAATCTGCACTTCTTGCAGTTATCCTCGTTGCAACGGTCTACATTTATGTAGTTGCCTTTACAGCATTGTTCAAACTCGATTTCCGTTTTGTATGGCCTCTTGCAAGGCCGTTCAGCGGTGCTAGGGTATGGCAGTTCCTTGCATATCTACCATTCTACCTACTGTTTTTCGTCATTAACGGCGGTGTAAAGCTCTATGGACAGATGCGACAAAAAGAACTGGCCTCCCCTGCAAAAACACAACTGGTTTGGTGGCTACGTAGTACCCTCGTCATGTTGGGAGGGTTATTAATCATCACGTTGATTGAGTATGTCCCCTATCTCATGGGCATTGGCGCCGGTATGGATCTAATATTCACGAGTTTGTTCGGTGGTCCATTCATCTCATTCCTGATCGTGATCATTCCACAGTTCATCATACTTTTCTTCCTGTCGACCTATGCATACAGAAAGACCGGACGCATTTATGTTGGCTCGATACTGCTTGCAATACTGGGTGCATGGCTAATCACAGCCAGTTCAAGCTTTATGTAAGTAAAGAATCTTTGAAATGAAATGTAGAATATAAAACCAAAGCACCTGCATGCAGGTGCTTTGCTATATCTATCTTTAGATAATACTTTCTTATCCTCTTATTCTTTTTATCTTAGCTAAAATATACTCGCTTGTGAGTATTCCTGTTTGAATACCGTCAATTGTATACACTCTACAACTATATGCATATGAATTCGGCTTCTTTTCAGTATAAATTTCTATTCCATCAACTAAAATTGTAGGGGAACCTTGGAAGTTTAATTCTTTGGCAGCTTCTACATCATTCACTTCCACTATTTTAATATCATCATTGCTCACTTCTCCAAGCTTGACCAGTTCTTTAAGATTATTTAATGTTGCAGATGCGTTTGGACATCCATCAAAATATTGAAACTCTATCATATCATCACCTCTATCAATATAGTATCATACAATAAAGATGAACAGGGGTATAGGGATAATTAGTTGTATCCTATTTCCCTTTCTCCAAACCGCTCCTCGGAATACCGCCTGACTCAATGCCCAGTCCTTTTCTAATCTTCATGAGTTCATCAATCTCTTGCGCGTTAAACTCATAAGGAGTGCCAATTTGCTTTAGTAGCATAAGAATTCTGCCGAATTGCTCCACTGATTCTAACCTGAAATACGCCTGTTTTAGATCATTGCCCCATGTCAAAAGACCGTGGTTTGCAAGCAATACTGCATTATAGTCTTTTACATACGGTATGATTGAATCCGGTACACCTTGTGTCCCGGGAAATGCAAAGTTCGCCACGGGAACAATGCCGATGTTTATCACTGATTCAGCTAAAACCGGACGCTCCATAGGAACTCGCGCAACTGCAAATGCTGTGGATATAGGAGGATGTGCATGCACGACTGCGTTGATATTTGGATTCAACTGATAGGCTTTTATATGCATCTTAACTTCTGTGGAGGGTTTGCTTTTGCCTCCAATGATATTTCCATCCAAATCCATCTTAACTAAACATTTGGGTTTCATGTAGCCCTTGCTGATACCCGTTGGTGTCACCAGTATTTCTGTTTCATTGATTCTTACTGATATGTTTCCATCATTGCCTACAACAAATCCTTTATCATAGAGCTTTTGCCCAATGTCGCAGATCTTTCGTCTTAGTTTTCTCTCCCCTATATATTGTTTCATTTTGACACACTCTCTTTAAATAGTTTCCTAATGTTTTTTTTATATGGTGGATAGACAATGCCTTTTTCTGTGATAATTGCTGTGATATATTTTGCATCGGTAACATCAAATGCAGGATTATATGCTTTTACACCAATTGGAGCTGTTCTTCTGCCAAATCCATTTGCAATCTCTTGTTCATCTCTGAGTTCAATGTCAATATCTGTACCTGTTGCAGTATTTAAATCAATGGTTGATGTTGGACCTAGTACATACATTGGGATGCCATATTCTTTGGCTAAGATAGCAACGCCTGAAGTACCAATTTTGTTGGCTACATCTCCGTTTGCTGCGACACGATCGCAACCTACCAACACTGCATCAATCTTGCCTTCTTTCATTACAAGCGATGCCATGTTGTCACAAATAACCGTCACATCAAGACCCGCCTTGTGGAGTTCATACGCAGTCAAACGTGAGCCTTGCAACAGTGGTCTTGTTTCATCTGCATAGACTTTAAAATTGTACCCCTTTTCATGACCCAGATACATCGGTGCAAGTGCTGTGCCGATACCAGATGCAACAAGCCCTCCTGCATTGCAGTGCGTTAATAGTCCCATATTCTTTTTTAATAAGGTTAAGCCATGTTCACCAATGGCTGTTGCCATCTGCTTGTCTTCTGTTGAGATATCTTCACTCTCTTGGAGCAAGGCTTTGTTTGTCTCGTCAATAGATTTGCCTTTTTCCTTTTTAAAACGATCCGCCATGCGATCCAATGCCCAAAAAAGATTGACAGCAGTTGGTCTTGATGTTGCTAAATAATCTTTGGTTATTTGGAATTCATCACTGAATTCTTTAAAGTCTGTTGCTTTGGAATTTTTCATGCATACATACAATCCATATGCTGCCGCAACACCTATTGCCGGCGCGCCTCGAACTCTAAGCATTTTGATGGCTTCAAAGATATCCTCTTTATTATCTAGCTCAAGGTAAACTTCACGCTCTGGAAGCAATGTTTGATCCAATAGGATGAGTTTTTGTTTATCCATGCTTAATTGTGCCGGTATTAGTGTGGTAGTCAAAGCTATATCTCCTATAAATATTCTAATTTCGAATGTGTCAAATTCTGATTATTATTCTATCAAAAAATAACAAAGATTACTACTTGCATGTTCATTGCAAAATCCAGTCTGTCCTCATTCTTTTAATTTTTCTCCAAATGAACTTGGGATACTATACAGAGTCACCGACACATATAAGGGGGCTGTTGAACAATATCATAATT
>JAGLOK010000087.1 GCA_023139005.1 Clostridiales bacterium
ACAATAAGTTTTATAAAAAATCAAGATGGAACATATCAATATAATAAAAATGGAGATGTAAAAGAAATTTTTGTGGATGACAATGGTAAAGCAGTTGTATACGGGTTGCCACTCGGTAATTACTGGCTAGAAGAAAGTATTGTACCAACAGGATATTATCCAGCTGCTCCGGTGAAAATCACAATTGGTGAAGTAAATGATATTGATGTACCGTATGAAGTCGTAATACCTAACTCAGTATTTGTTAAATTAGGACTTGACCGTGACAGGTACAACAAACCGATTGCAATTAGCATAACTATTCTAACACTGGTTGGGCTAGTGTTTTTCTTTGTTAGGAGGAAAAGGAGGACACTGTATGGAAGCTAAATCAATTTTGGTAATTGGATTGGTTTTATTTATAATTGGCAGTTTGATTTTCTTGAAAATCAGAGCTAAGAAAAAGGGAAAGTGATTACTGATGTACAGGCGGCTGATATATATTGGCCGCCTGTATCTACGCAATAAGGGAAGGATTGAACTATGAAAAGAATTAAATATTATTCAAGCAATAGAAACGAAGTGCTTGAGATATCAGATATACATGGAAATATAATTAAAAGCACAACCTATACTCAAGGCAACTGCCTTGTTGATTTGCTTTTTGATGATAAATGTATAAAGATTAACCCTCACTTAAAGGCTAAAATCACCTGTCTCTTGAATGTATGCAATGACTATTTAAAGAACAATATACAAGTAATGATCGAAGAAGAATTTGCTTTTGCGTTTGAGCAAAGCTTTACATGTAGATATGAGTTTATAGAAAACAAGTTATGTAGAGTACTTTATACTGAAAACATAGAAACACTTCTGTGGTATTTAATAATATCAATATATGAAACCAAGACGATGTACAAGAAATGTTCTAACTGTAATAAATATTTTGCAACTAAGTATCAGAGAGCTAAGTATTGCAATAGGATAGCTTGTATAAATGGTAGGACTTGCAGAGAAGTTGGTGTTACAAAAACCAAATAGCTTTTTTATGATTAATACGCTTGCATTATTAATAGGTTGTGAATGCACTTTCTGTTTATTCAAATATTCTCAAATAATTCCTATATTGATAAGCTCTGGTAGTAGGTGTATAATGAATAAAAACAAACAGTATGTCTATAATGAAATGTTTATGTAGTTACTTTGATTGCTTCTTATAGACACCTTGTAATCAGAACTACATTTCAGAGAAACAATGAATGGAAATAATAAGGAGGGGCATGCATGTCAGTAACTTTTGAAGATATTATAATGTACGATGCTAGAAATTCTGATGTATTTGATGAGTTGATAGCTTTACAAGAAAAAAAGAAGCTTACACCTTTTGTTGGAGCTGGTATGTCTGCGTTTTTAAATTTTCCTGTATGGAAAGATTTTTTGGATAAAGAATTTAAAACATATCTAAAAAGATATCCTGATGGCATACCTAGAGGAATGGATTACTATGATGCTGCTTCCTATTTGTGTGAGGAATTAACAAAAGTTTATTTCTATAATGATGTTCGAAGAGAGTATGGTGGTAAATGGATAGAAGAGGAATGGGATAATAACCTTCAACAGCTAAATACTCATGCGATTTATTGGCTTCCCAAGCTTTTTAATGAGCTTGTTATAACCACAAACTTTGATCAATTGTTACAGCATATTTTTCCAGGATGTACTATCTCGGATCCAAGTAAAACAGAGCCGCTAAATCGAACATTGCGTTCGGGAACATCTCTTATATATAAAATTCATGGCGATATTTCGGATTCAGAAAATATTGTTTTTACTAAAGAATCTTATGAAAAACATTATAGTGATGGAAGCCCACTTCGAAAAGATCTTGAAAAAGTGTTTAATGGGAAAATATTATTGTTTTTAGGTTGCAGCTTGAATCAGGATAAAACCGTTGAACTATGGCAGAATATTGCACAGGCTGGAATGGAGGGTTATGCAATTATGCCCTGTGAGCTTGGAACACAGCATAAGAAACGAAGGGAATTAGGGGAAAAGCGAATTAAGACAATTCTATATGATGAAGATGATCATGACGCCGTTCGGATAATTTTAGAGCGTTTATACTTCGAGACAGATGAATCAAAACATTTTCACAATTTACCTAAGCAAAACCCATGCTTTTATGGCCGCAAGGGTATATTAAAGTCGATTTATGACAACTTTCAGACCAGTGGACTCATTAATTGCTACCAGACTATTTCAGGCTTAGGTGGTATAGGTAAAACACAATGTGCACTGGAATATGCCTATCAACACCAGACTGAATATAACTATATACTATGGATAAATGCTGAGACACCACAGTTAATTTATTCTTCCTTTCACAGGATAGCAGAGCATCTAAAATTATTTCAAAAAGATTTCATACTTGATGAAAATGAGTTGCAATTTAAAATGCAAAGATGGTTTGAAACTCACGAAAATATTCTAACTATTTTTGATAATGTGGAAAACGAAAATTCTATTAAACTTTATTTGCCGCTGACAGATAAAGAACGAGTCCTAATAACTTCGCGGAAAATGAATATTTATGGTACTCATAGGATTGATATTAATGTATTTAATGTTACAGAAGCGGTGGAATTTTTATTATTGCGAACAAAAAAGAGGGATCGTTATGAAGCAAAAAAGGTTGCAGAAAGACTAGGGTTTCTAGCTTTAGCGCTGGATCAGGCAGCGGTGTATATATTGAAAACTAATATAAGTTTTGCTGGTTATATAGAACTTATGAATAATTATGGACTGGCAGTATTCGACCCTAAAATGGAGTTAACTAGTGATGAATATAAAAAGCTCGTTACAGCAACGTGGGATATCTCCTTTGGAAAAATTAAGGCAAAAAGTGCGCAACAGCTTTTCAACTTCTGTGCATATATGGCTCCAGATAATATTCCTATAGATCTCTTCAAATCACAGTGTAGGTTCTTACCTAAGCCGCTAAGGACCGATATCCAAAACAACCTTACGGTTGAAAGTATTCTTGCTGACTTACAAGAATATAGACTTGTAGAAAGAAAAAGCGATAATATTATTAGCATTCACCGACTAGTACAGGAGGTTGTACAGGATAAAATAAAAGGAGATTTTTCATGGATAAAAAATTGTGTTGATATGATGGAGGCTGTTTTGCCTAAAGATTACTCTGACCAGAATTCTCGAGGAATATTCTCTCTTTATGTTGAACATGCTTTAAGTATTGCGGAACACGCCATGATTGAAGGTGTAGTTATGCAAGGTGAAAAACAGCACCAACTAAAAGTTGCATATTTGTATGAATTAACGGCTTTTGGTTTTTATAATTTAGGACAATATAGGCAGAGTCTTATCACGTTCAAAAATGCTTTGGATATTTATGAAAAGGTGCTTAGCAAGGAGCATCCAGTTACAGCTAGAACATATAATAGCATCGCAGGTATTTATGAAGAACAAGGGAATTTACCAAAGGCGATGGAATGGAACCAAAAGGCTTTGCACGTTCGTGAAAAAACACTAGGCAAGGAGCACCCAGATACAGCTAGCACCTACAACAGCACCGCAGTTATTTATGAAGAACAAGGGGATTTGCTTAAGGCGATGGAATGGCATCAAAAGGCTTTGTACATCCGTGAAAAGATACTAGGCAAAGAGCATCCAGATACCGCCAGCACCTATCATAACATCGCAAGTTTATATGATATCCAAGAGGATTACCCCAAGGCACTGGAATTTTTCCAAAAGGCTTTGGATATCCGTGAAAAGGTGCTAGGCAAGGAGCATCCAGATACCGCCAGCACCTACAATACCATCGGTGGTGTGTATACTGGACAAGAAGATTACTCCAAGGCGCAGGAATTTCTCCAAAAGGCTTTGGATATCCGTGAAAAGTTATTTGGTAAGGAGCATCCAGATACCGCCATTACTTATAACAAAATCGCACTAATGTATTTATATCAAGGGGATTATCCTAAATCACTGGAATTTTCCCAAAAGGCTTTGGATATCCGTGAAAAGGTGCTAGGCAAGGAGCATCCAGATACCGTCATAACCTACAGTAACATCGCAAGTGTGTATTTCGAACAAAAAGATTACATTAAAGCACTAGAATGGTATCAAAAGGCTTTGGATATCCGTGAAAAAGTGCTAGGCAAGGAGCATCCAGATACAGCCCGAATCTACAACAATATCGCAGGTGTGTATTCAGACCAAGAGGATAATCCCAAGCCACTGGAATGGTACCAAAAGGCTTTGGAAATATTAGAATTAAATCATCCGTACACAAAAATTGTGCGTAATAATATGAGGAAGTGTGCGAATAAATAAGTTTTACAACAGCTTTTAATACAAGTATTGTTGCCCTCAATTATCCATAAAAAAGTTATTGTTATTATTCAAAAGCAAGTTTCAATTATCGCACTAATATGTAGATTATTAAAATAATCGGCAGTATTTGATTATCTATATAATTAACTTAATAATGAATTGTTGGCAATACAATATTAATTACTCTGATTGTTGGGGTAGATAAATACAATCGAATATAAATGTGTTTACTTTAAGTATTTTATACGAGATCTATTCGTCGTATGAGGTATTCGGATGTTATAGTAATCAGTGGTTTTTTGTGGATAAATGGTTATTTAAATGGTAGTATATAGAAGAAGTTTGCTGAATGCTTTGAAGTTTTACTGCAAATTAAAGTAAATTTAATTTGACATAGAATATAGGTATTTGTAAAAACATCATATATTAGAATATATAAATAATTAGGAGAAAATTATGAAATCAACTGGTATCGTAAGAAAGGTAGACGAACTTGGGCGTGTGGTAATTCCAATAGAATTGCGTCGTACTCTAGGGATTGACATCAAAGATGCACTTGAAATATATGTTGAGGGTGAACATATTATTTTCAAGAAATACCAACCTGCGTGCATTTTCTGCGACAACGCTTCAGACGTTCTGAACTATAGAGGTAAACTCATATGTAAAGAATGCTTAGGTACACTAAAAGAATCCGTCTAAAAAGAAATGTCTAAATTAAACGCTACAGAAATGTAGTGTTTTTTTATAGCTATTTATAAACTGCTTTGACTAGCGGTAACCGTCAAATCCCGTTATTAAAAAATAATGTTAAAATGGTTAACGCTAAGCTTAAATCATTCTTAATAGCTAGCGCTTGTATGCATATCAAATAATCGGGTTCCAAAAACCATACAATAATTAGCACTGATAAATAATCTGTTTATCGGTGCTTTTTCATATCATAAATAAGGAGGAAATAATGCTGGAAAAACTACAATACATAGAGGAACTCTCTGATAAAACATTAAAAGAACTTTCAAAAAGAGAAAACTGGTTCAACTATCTCAAAACTGCATCAAATCATTACAAATATAGTTTTAGAGATAGTTATTTAATATACACTCAAAGACCAGATGCAACTGCTGTTGCCAGTTACGAGCTTTGGAATAATACAATGCATAGATTTATCAATCGTGGCTCAAAAGGCATAGCATTAATTGATAGAAAACAAGGTAAACCAATTCTAAACCACGTATTTGATATATCAGATACTAATGGTGAGAAGATGCCATTTGTATGGCAGTATAAAGATGAGTATGCAGAGCGAATCAATGCGGAGATTGTAAGCAGCTTTGATGTAAACCAATCAGTACAGTATTTAGATGGTACTATCGCTTTAGTAGTGGATAGTCTTATTGAAGAAAACATGTCTGAGCTATTGTCGGAATTGAAATATGCAAAAGATAATAGCTTTTTAGAGGATTTAGATGACCAAAACCTTGAGGTTATATACAGAGAAGTTTTAAAGGAAAGTGTTACTGCAACTATTCTTTTTAGATGTGATTATTCAATGGATATAAATGAATATAATTTTTCTCGGCTTCATTTTTTTAGTTCAGATGAAACTATGATACTCTTAGGTTCAACAGTAAGTGAGATTAGTGAAACTATTCTGAGAGAAATTGAACTATCTGTAAAAACTATTGAACGAGTGCAAAGACAAAATATCGAAAGGAGCAATCAACATGGAAATGAAGTACAAGGAAGTGGACAGAATACTGTATCCGGACTTAGCAATCAGGGGGACAATTCAAGAACCTTTGACCAAATACGGGATGATGAGGAAGGAATATCTGGAGAAGAATTATCAGGGCAGATTCAACACAATGATACTGAAGGGGACACTATATCCCCACTGCAAGGAAATGGAACAGGAAGTCAAAATGCAGATGGAAATGAGGATATCTCAGATGAAGAAGCAGACAGACCAGAACTTGTTACAAACCAGAATATTGGAGATAGAGAGTCAACTAATCAAGGAAATGATTCTAGTCCGATAGACGAACAAGACGATATAGATCATGTGATATTAAGTGGTAGTGGTTACGAAGGTGGAAAACAACGTATTGTAGATTATTACTTTCAAGATCATACAAATACCGAAAAAGCTGCATTTCTTAAAGATGAGTATGGCACAGGTGGTGGAACGGTTGTTTTTTCAGAGAGTAGACGAGGCTATCAAGGACACAATGCAAAAGGGATAGAAATACATAATAGTGGTTTTGATAATTCATCTATTCATCTAACATGGTCAAAAGTCTCAAAACGAATTGGTGAACTCATTGAAAATGAGAAATACTTTCAACAGCGATATCCAAGTGATATTCCAATAATAAAACCGAATATAGTTGATAACACTGAAATACAAGGAGCTGAAGAAGCTCCTTTTTTAATGGATGAAAACATAACTGAACCTGAAACCAATACTGCAGAGAAAAAACGCAAAACACAGCCGGAGATGAATTTTTCCAGACTGCAAAAGCTTGCACCTCATATCATGGACAAAAGATACAGCTATTCAAAATTACAATCAGACGGTTTCATGGATTTATCTATTGAATGGATTGGTGAGAATAAGCTAGCAATGTCTCATTATGGTAAGCAGAACGGAGACCTAATGGCTGATCCTGATATGACCATGATAATTGATTTTGAAAAGAAAACACTCATGCCGGCAACATTTCAAAATGATTATGTGGGAGTTTATCAAGAGGTATATTTAGAAAACAATCAGTGGAGACCAAAATTAAGTAAAGAGTTGACATCGTTTTTATCCACATGGCTGAAGAATATTGAGCATCAAGGTCATGTTCTTAGATTTGCAAAATATTATCAAGAGGAAATGCAGAGTATTCCGGTTGCTTTGAATGGCGAAGGTCAGGAGTATGGCTTTGATATACCTCATGACATTATAAGCTTAGCGCAACTTGAACCATACAGAAAAGCACAGAATGCAAGAAAAGCCAAAATCCCAATAGAAGATGAACTCAAATATGAACCAAGCTTTGGTGAATTGGGCAACGGCATAACTGTGTGGAATACCTTAGAAGAAGTAGATGGAGACTATCAAACTATTGCTCATATCGGAGAAGACGGCACTATCACATATTATGTAGACGATCTTCCAAAAGCAATTATTGAACGAATAGAGAAAAATGCGACTCCTTCCATACCCGACAAACAGCAAGAAATGGTTGAGTATGGATATCAATGGGAAGGAATGATTAACCTAGATGACGAAGAAGCAATAAGGTTATTCGATGCAGGACATGATATATACCTATTGCATGATGATAATACTGAAAGCCTATGCGAAAGTGAAAAAAGACTAATACAGCATATTAATGATGGCGGACTGGTCGGCTTAGAAAAAGAAGTAGCATCTATAGCAATAAATAATACACGACAATCTGAAAAATTAAACTTCCATATTACAGATGATAGCCTAGGTGCAGTTGGTATTAAGGAAAAGTATAAGAATAATATTGCAGCAATAAGATTATTGAAAATAATTGAAGGTGAAAACAGATTAGCAACATCAGATGAACAAGAGGTCCTTTCTCAATATGTTGGTTGGGGCGGACTATCTAAAGTCTTTGACGAAACCGATAACTCCTGGAGCAATGAGTATGCTGAATTAAAAGGGATACTGGATGATACTGAGTATAAAGCTGCAAGAAGTAGTGTTTTAAGCGCATACTATACTCCACCAATTGTTATTAAATCCATGTATAAAGCTATAGAGAACATGGGATTTAGTGACGGGAATATATTAGAGCCTGCAATGGGTATTGGTAACTTCATGGGACTACTACCACTATCTCTCAGCGACTCCAATATGTACGGAGTTGAGCTTGACAGTATATCAGGCAGAATGGCAAAGCAACTTTACCAGCGTGAAAACATTCAGGTAACAGGTTTAGAGCATACCGCCTTTCATGATAATTTCTTTGATGTAGCCATAGGCAATGTACCCTTTGGTTCATATGGTGTTACAGATAAAAGATATGATAAGCATAACTTCATGATACACGATTATTTCATGGCAAAGGCACTGGATAAAGTTAGACCCGGAGGTATTGTTGCATTCATAACATCAAAGGGCACACTTGATAAGAAAAACTCATCTGTCAGGAAATACCTTGCCCAAAGAGCAGAGTTGGTTGGTGCGATAAGACTACCTAATAATGCTTTTAAGGCAAATGCAGGTACAGAAGTAACAAGTGATATTATCTTCCTAAAAAAGCGAGACAGCATACAGGATATAGAACCTGATTGGGTACAATTAGGGACTACTTGGGATGGACTTCCTATCAATCAATACTTTGCAGATAACCCACACATGATACTGGGAACATTGAAAAAGCAAATCGGTATGTATGGAGCAGAAGATATTACATGTATACCGTTTGAAGGTAGTAATCTTGAAAATCAATTAGCAGAAGCAATAACACATATTCATGCTGAAATAGAAGAAAATGAATATATGATAGATGAACCTGAGACCCACGATACTTCTATACCAGCTGATCCAAATGTAAAGAACTACAGTTTCACTATTATGGACGACAAGCTATACTATCGTGAAAACTCTCGCATGAATCCGGTGGATACAAACGTAAAAGCTGAACAGCGTATTCGAGGCATGCTAGGACTCTCAAAAACATTACATCTTTTAATCGATTATCAGCTAGAAGGATACGCAGAACATGCAATTATAGGGATGCAGTCAAAACTCAATGAACAATACGACAATTTTGTAAAAGAGCTTGGTAGAATAAGCGAAAGAGGTAACTCACTAGCATTTTCGGACGATAGTTCATATTATCTATTAACCTCCCTTGAAAACTATGACGATAACGGTCAATTTAAAAACAAAGCTGATATCTTTACAAAACAAACTATTCGCCCGAATAAAATAATCAAAAAGGTAGATACTGCAAGTGAAGCACTAGCTGTTAGTATTGGCAGAAAAGCAAAAGTAGATATTGGCTTTATGAGTAGTCTGACTAATAAAGAATCTCAACAGATTATAAATGATTTACAAGGTATCATATTTAAAGACCCACTATCTGATCTTTCCAGTCCATATGAAGGTTTTTTGGCAGCAGATGAATATCTAAGTGGTGATGTAAGAGATATGACCTGCCCCACCTAATACTAC
>JAGLOK010000088.1 GCA_023139005.1 Clostridiales bacterium
TATCATTTGCAGGTATTGTAAACAAACCTGATGATAAGGTTCAAGATGTAGTCAGGGAAGCTGCACCAAAAGATATATTCTCAGAGATCAGCTCTATTGGTCTAAATGATGCAACACAAACATTTAAAGCTGTAGAACCTCAACCCGTTGAAACGATGGCAACACCAACATATGAAATGCAGGAACCTCAAGTACCACAGACACCAATACCACAAGAACCCACAACATATGAAGAAAATGCACCCGAAAACCCGGATGATATCATTTCTCAAATATTGAATGATAACAATAGAAACTAAGAAAGATATTACTATATGATAACTATAATTATTGCAGTTGTTTTAGCTGTAGCAGATCAAGTAAGTAAGTTTTTTGTACTCAGAGACCTCATGCCGGTACGTGACATTCCCATTTGGGATGGCGTTCTCCACTTGCATTACATTGAAAACACCGGTGCAGCCTTTGGTATGTTGCCTGGATTCAAGTGGGTGTTTCTAATCCTATCAACCCTGTTTGTCATTGCAGCTTTCATATTTGTTCTGATCAAAAGAAAAGAACTAGATTTGATGGCACTCATTTCACTCGGTATTGTTACAGGTGGTGCAATAGGGAACAACATCGATCGATTCAGATTCGGATATGTAGTAGATTTTATTTATGTAAAGATTATTAACTTTGCGATATTTAACATTGCAGATTCATGTATTGTTGTCGGTGGAATACTCTTGGGTATCTATATATTATTCTTCTACAAAGAACCCGATAAATTGGAAGCAACACCAATTAAAGAAAAAAATGAATAGCCATGAAATAATAATTTCAAAAGCGGACAACGGTCTCCGTATTGATGCAGTAGTATCAACAAAAATACCGGAACTCTCAAGATCATATTGCAAGAAATTAATCAAAGACGGTAAAGTTCTGTGTAATAATACAGAAGTTAAACCGTCTTATTTAGTATGTGAAAATGATATTATAAAAGTCATCATAGAAAAGCCAAAAGAAGTAGGACTAATTGCACAGGATATTCCACTTAATATCGTTTATGAAGATGATGATATCATAGTGGTCAACAAAAGCCGTGGTATGGTAGTTCACCCATCTCCGGGACATGCCGATGGCACATTGGTAAATGCACTTCTTTTTCACTGCAAGACCATGCCAACCATTAGTGGTGAATTGCGTCCTGGTATAGTTCATAGGATAGATAAAGATACAACAGGACTACTTGTAGTAGCTAAAAATGATACCGCACATGTAAGTCTATCTCGTCAATTAAAAGAAAAGACTGCAGGAAGAAAATATAAAGCACTAGTTGAAGGTGTTATCAAAGAAGACGCTGGAGAAGTGTTAGAGCCTATCGCGCGACACAAGAAAGATAGAAAAAAGATGGCTGTTGTAGCAGATGGGAAAGTCGCTCATACAAAGTTTGCGGTGGAAAAAAGATACAAGAATAATACCCTTTTAGACATCACACTCATGACAGGAAGAACTCATCAAATCAGAGTCCACTTAACACATATCAAGCATCCTGTTATCGGTGATAGTGTATACGGATATAAAAGGCAAAAATTTAATCTAGATGGACAGCTCTTGCATGCATATGAATTATCTTTAGATCACCCCAAAACAGATGAAAGAATGACTTTCTCTGCACCTCTACCGGAAGATTTTATGAATGTTTTGAATAAAATAAACTAAAATATGATTTTAAAGTAGACATGCTATACCACATATGGTATAGTGCATACAAACCTTTAATTCGGTTCCGTGAAACCGGCAAGGTGGATAATTAATATACAGAGAATATTCTCATGTTGTTTATTATGCCTTGCCAAAACGGTAAGGTATTTTTGATATTTATGGAGGAAAGCGACATGATGAAAAAGAAAGCAGAGATACTCGATAGCGCCGCTGTAAAACGTGCACTTAGGCGTATTTCTCATGAGATTATTGAAAAGAACCGTGGTGTAGAAGATGTATTGATAATCGGTATCCAACGACGCGGTGTACCACTAGCAGAAGAAATTGCAGACCATATTCATGCAGTTGAAGGCATTAGACCATTAACAGGCATACTAGATATCACATTCTATCGTGATGATTTATCACTATTAGATGAACATCCAGTGGTAAAAGGCACAGATATTCCATTCAATATTACAGGTAAGATAGTTGTGATTGTTGATGATGTGCTATATACAGGAAGAACTGCTCGCGCTGCAATTGATGCAATAATGGATTTGGGAAGACCAAAGATTATTCAGCTTGCAGTATTGGTTGACAGGGGACACAGAGAGCTTCCGATTCGAGCTGACTATATCGGTAAAAATGTTCCAACCTCCAATAATGAAGTCATCAAGGTTCATGTCAAGAGCTTTGACAATGCTGACAATGTAGAGTTATTTGAGATAGAGAAGGCTTAAGTTTCGAGGGGTTATCTCTCGATTATTTTATAATTATATTTTTTAGGAGGATAGGAAATGACAGAATTAACCAACAAGACAAACCCAGGCAAACTTATTGTACTTGGTATCCAGCACATGTTCGCGATGTTTGGAGCTACAGTATTGGTGCCAATAATTACGGGACTTCCAGTATCAGTAGCACTATTTACTGCAGGTATTGGAACAATCATGTTCTTCTTTATCACAAAGAGGAAAGTACCTGTATTTCTAGGATCTTCATTTGCATTCATGACAGCAATCATGGCAGCAACAGAAGTTACCGGAGATGTAGCGTATGCAACAGGTGGGTTGATAGTAGCAGGAGCATTATACTTAGTTTTAGCTTTACTTGTAAAACTGTTTGGTGCAGATAAGATAAAAAGCTTCTTTCCTCCAGTTGTTACTGGCCCAATCATTCTTTTGATTGGTCTAATGCTTGCAAGTGTTGCAATAAATCAAATAACAGCTCCTATTGGTGATATCCCAGTCTGGCAAAACTGGTTAGTCGCACTCATTGCAGTTCTTTCAATTATGGGAATCGCAGTATTTACAAAGGGATTTCTTAAAATGATACCGATACTTATTGGTATATTTGTTGCATATATTGCATCTTTGCTATTTGGTATGGTGAATTTCGATGCAATCAATGCCTCAAAGGTATTTGAGCTTCCAGCATTCTTCCTTCCAAAGTTCTCATGGACAGGAATACTCATCGTAGCACCTGTTGCGGCTATCACATTTGTTGAACATATTGGCGACATCACTGCAAACTCTTCAGTAGTTGGCAAAGACTTCATTAAGGATCCAGGACTTCACCGTACATTAATTGGTGATGGTATTGCAACAATGTTTGCAGGGCTAGTAGGTGGACCAGCAAATACAACATATTCAGAAAACACAGGCGTTCTTGCAGCTACAGGCAACTATAATCCTATAACTATCGTAATCGCTGCATGCTTTGCAGTTCTTATGAGCTTCATCGGAAAATTCGGTGGATTCATTAGCTCAATCCCAGGTCCAGTACTTGGTGGTGTAAGCATTATACTATTTGGTATGATCGCATCAGTGGGTCTTCGTACTCTAGTTGAAAACAAAGTAGATATGAAAAACCCACGTAATATGATGATTATAGGTGTGATGCTCATCCCTGCATTGGGTGGTGCAACTATTGTATTTAACGCAAATTCAGGAATGGTACTCACAGGATATGCGCTAGCCGCTGTTGTTGGAATAGTATTAAATAAAGTATTACCTGAGAAGTTGGGGAAAACAGAGAAATAAAAAATAAGATAGAGAGCAGTTAACTGCTCTCTTTTTTTAAGAAAAAGTAAGAATAATACAAACCATATCAAAAGAAGGTAAGATGTGAAGGGGAATAAAAATGTTAAGTAAGAAAGATCTGTTAGGACTTGAAGGAGTACCCAAGGAAGAAATAAATGCAATACTGGATACTGCTATACAAATGAAGAAGATACTCATGAGCGGATCAAAAAAGACGCCGCATTTGCAGGGGAAATCTGTTATATTGGTGTTTTTCGAAAACTCTACGAGAACAAGAGTATCCTTTGACTTAGCGTCAAAATATCTTTCAGCAGCATCGTCTGCGATTTCTGCCAGCGCATCATCAGTATCAAAAGGAGAAACGTTGCTAGATACTGCAAGAACACTTGATAGAATGCAAGCAGATGTGATCGTTATGCGGCACCCGATGAGTGGTGCACCACACTTTATGGCGAAAAACGTAAACGCATCAGTAATCAATGCAGGTGATGGTATGCACGAGCACCCAACTCAAGCACTACTTGATATGTTTACCATAAGAGAGGCAAAAGGAGATTTGCAGGGGATGAAGATTGCAATCGTTGGTGATATCATGCACTCGCGAGTTGCACGATCTAACGCATACGGTATGCAAACAATGGGAGCAGAAGTAATCCTTGCAGGTCCCAGCACAATGATTCCGCCAGGTATAGAAGAAATGGGAATCAAAACAACCACAAATGTAGATGAAGCACTCACCAATGCAGATGTCGTGATGGGACTTCGCATACAAAAAGAAAGACAATCAGCAGGGCTATTTCCTTCAGTACGAGAATATTACAAGTACTTTGGTATCGATCAAAGGAGAATAGAGCTTGCAAAAGAAGATGCAATTATTATGCATCCGGGTCCTGTAAATCGTGGTGTGGAGATGTCTTCGATGATGATCGATAGTGACATGTCACTCATCGATGAACAAGTAACCAATGGACTTGCAATAAGAATGGCATTATTATTCATGCTAACAAGGAGTGAACGATGAAACAAGTTCTTATTAAAGGTGGTCATGTAATTGATCCACAAAATAATATTGACAGTAACCTTGATATACTCATATCAGGCTCATATATAAAAGAAATATCACCTAATATAAAAGTAGACAATGCAAAAGTTGTTGATGCAACAGGACTTACAATAATCCCAGGATTATGCGATATGCACGCGCACTTAAGAGAACCGGGTTATGAATACAAAGAAGATATCGCATCAGGAACTGCAGCAGCAGCAATGGGTGGCTTTTGCACGGTAGCCTGTATGCCCAATACTAATCCTGTGAATGATTCGCCTGCAGTAACACATTCGATCACTGCATTATGTGAAGAAAGTGCACTTGTGAATGTACTACCGATTGGCGCTATTACAATGGGACTTGAAGGTAGGATGCTTACAGAAATGGGAATGATGAAAGATGCAGGTTGTGTTGCGTTTTCCGATGATGGTAAACCACTTACAAATGCAAACATGATGAGCTTGGCATTGGAATATGTAAAGAATTTTGATAGCTTGATAATATCACATTGTGAAGAACCTACACTTATTGGGGATATGAATGAAGGTGCTATTAGTACGAAGCTAGGTTTCAAGGG
>JAGLOK010000089.1 GCA_023139005.1 Clostridiales bacterium
AATCAAAACACATGCCCTGTATGCCTTGCAATGCCCGGTGCACTACCTGTGCTCAATGAAATGGCTGTTGAAAAATGCATCATGGCAGGACTTGCAACAGAGTGTCGTATCGCAGAAAAAGCAGTAATGGACAGAAAGAATTACTTCTACCCCGACCTACCCAAAGCCTATCAAATATCACAGCTTTACCATCCGCTTTGCAAAGAGGGAAGCGTTGCATTTGACTATGTGGATAGCAATGGAAATACACAGCACAGTATTGTGCGCATCGAACGCATTCACCTAGAAGAAGACGCAGGAAAATCGCTACATGATGCATATGATCAAAGCACTTTATTAGACTTCAACCGCTGTGGTGTACCCCTCATTGAGGTAGTAACATATCCTGATATGACATCCGCTGAAGAAGCAGGTGCTTTTGTTGAGACGCTATCGTCCATACTACGCTTTGCAGGTGTTTCAGACTGCAAAATGCAAGAAGGCTCTTTACGTGCAGATGTCAATCTGTCCCTCAAAAAATCAGGAACTTCTGCCTTAGGAACTCGCACAGAGACCAAAAACCTAAACTCCATTCGCGCAATCATTCGAGCAGCAAAAAGTGAAGTAAAACGACAATCTAAAGTACTATCTTTAGGCAATGAAATTGTACAAGAAACCAAACGTTGGGATGATGCTAAAGGTGTATCCTATAGCATGCGATCAAAAGAAGAGTCAAATGACTATCGATACTTCCCAGACCCTGACCTAGTCCCCATCCATGTCACTGGAAAGTGGAAAGAAAATATCCAGTCTCGCCTACCGGAGCTTCCAAGTGTAAAGATATCACGGTATGTGAATGACTATAAACTTCCTGAGTATGATGCGCGAATACTTACGTCCGAACCTTCTATTGCAATGTTTTTTGAAAAGTGCATCCAATACACCGATAATATCAAGCAAGTATCCAACTACATCATGGGAGATATGCTTCGGATCATTAAGGAAAGAGAAATAGAATTTGATGCAGTGACCATCCTCCCAGAACACCTAGCACAGCTCATTGGTGCTGTAGGAAACGGAGAGATAAATAGCTCTACTGCCAAGACTACAGTACTTGAAGCAATGTTTGACATAGGAAGCAACCCTGCTGCTATCATCAATGAAAAAGGATTAGCACAAGTGAGTGATGATGGTGTAATTCGCGATGTCATCAAAGAGGTAATCGTACAAAACCCAGATCCTGTTGCACAATATAGACAAGGCAAAAAGCAGGTGTTAGGCTACCTGATGGGGCAGATTATGAAAAAAACCCGAGGGAAAGCAAACCCCGATAGTGCAATGACGATACTTAAAGAAGAATTGCATAGATGATAACTACAAAGGAGTCACAAACGTGGCTCTTTCTTGTATTCGTGAATATACCATTTAGAAAACATATATGGTATGATTATATAGATTGTTAATTAATAATTTCTAAGGATGGTTTTATGAAAAGAGTATATATAATTACATTCATAGTTGCACTATTGCTAGTAGTTGCGATGATGTTTTCTGCCTGTCTTCCTGCACAACTTGAACAGATCAAAGAAAACAAAACAAAACGTGTCGCAGGTCCTACACGAACCACATCTGTAACTGCCACACCTGAAGATGTTCCAACACCCATACCTACCTATGAAGCTGCTTCATGGGATGAATGGGTTAAGGTGGCAGAAGATATGCTGCCTGAATATATACCACTTGATATCATTATGTCATTTGATGAATACACGACACCACAGATTACATCCGATGGCTCAAAGATACTATATCGGCATACAACGCCAGCAAAAGATGCGATTGAGATTATGGATCTTCAAACAGGAGATATCTCCAATGTACCCTGGCCATCAGGCGCACAGGGTATCCCCCATTTTGCAATTACTCCGAATGCAAACAAAGTATTGCTATTCATCGACGACCGCGGGGATGAAAACTTTGGTATATACTTAGCGGATATTGAAACCGGTAAGACTAAAACAATACTACCCGGTGGAGATAATGACTGCAACTTGGTAGGCTTTAATCCCCTTGATGATGATGAATGCTTTATCGCGATATTTGATTTTGATTGGAATGTATTTCATATTTATCGTATGCATTTGGTTGATGAAACGATTGAACTTATGTCTACGAACTCAGGAAATATCGTCAACTGGACCTTTGATACGAAGGGGCGCATAAACCTCCTCACAACAATGTCTGAAGATGCAAGCTATCATGTATGGCTTCGCAACGACTTAGACGATACCAATCCTGAATTCGTCGAAGAAGAATGGACCAATATCTTTACTTGGGACTATGAAGATACCGACAACTCAAGAATTATTGACTTTAATGATGAGACCGGATATATTGTGATCATCGATTCATCAATACAAAATGCTTCTGTGGTCGCAAGTTACAATATTCACACCAAAAAAAAGACCGTCATCGACTCCGACAAACATAAAACTTATGAACCTAGTGGACTTTGGCTTGATATCAATACTCGTGAAGTCATAGGTGTTGCCTATATGCGTGAGCGCTTTGAATGGGAAGCTCTGGAAAATGAATTCCAGTCGCATCTGGATGTACTCGCAGGTGTTGCAGATGGTGACTTCAACCTCTTGTCATCCAGCAATGATGATGCATATTGGATTGTATCATATGATTATGATGTAAAAACAACCGATTACTATGTATACAATGCAGCAACAAAGAAAGTAAGATTTCTATATAATTCTAATCCAAAGATGAAGGGCTATGACTATGCGCCGATGGAACCTATGCAATATACTGCCAGTGATGGATTGACCATTCATGGATATGCAACATATCCTGTAAACATGAAGCACTCTGCTCTACCAATGGTCGTATTGGTTCATGGTGGACCTTGGGCAAGAGATGTCTGGGACTTTGACCCCGAAGTGCAGTTTTTGGCAAACCGTGGCTACATGGTACTACAAGTTAATTTCCGCGGATCCACAGGGTACGGTAAGGACTTCATGCTGGCAGGTGATATGGAGTGGTCGGGATTAATGCACCAAGATATCCTCGATGCTGTGGATTGGGCTATCGACAATGGCTACGCAAACCCTGAACGCATTGCAATATACGGTGCAAGCTATGGTGGGTATGAAGCGTTGGTGAGTGCAACGAAAAACTCCGATGTATTTGCCTGTGCTGTTGATATGTTTGGCCCCAGTAGTTTGCTCACATTAGTGAGCTCACAACCTCCACAATGGAATGCGTATGCGAATAACCTTTATCGTTCCATCGGAGATCCTGCGAAAGATGAAGCGGAAATGATAAAACGCTCTCCATTGTATTACGTTGAAGATATCAGCATCCCGTTGCTTGTGGTACAGGGAGGTAATGATGTTCGTGTAACACCCACAGAATCTGAACAAGTGGTTGATGCCATGAAACAAGCTGGGCTTCCTGTAGACTATCTATTCTTCCCCAATGCAGGACATGGGTTTTCAAGTAGAGCTGATGTGACTACATTTTATCAAAAGGTCGAGGAATTCTTGGCTGCATATATCGGAGGACGCAACGGAGAACCTGAGGAATGATATTAATACAAGAGGAAAAAATGATACAAAAAATACTTTATGAGATGATACAATATAACAGCAAGGACACAAGAAGAATAAACCATGCTCTAAAAGTATTCTCTCTTGCAAAATGTATAATTGAAAATGGAACTACGGACAAAGTCCTAGTAGAGATTGTTTGTTTGTCTGCAATACTGCATGATATAGGAATACATGTTTGTGAAGAAAAATATAATTCATCAGCAGGAAAATATCAGGAGATAGAAGGTCCACATGTGGCAAATGAAATATTACTTAAGCATTATGAAAACAATGACATTATTAAAAGAGTATTGTATCTAATTGCACATCATCACACATACAACAAAATTGATGGACTTGACTATCAAGTATTAATTGAAGCTGACCTTATTGTTAATTTTGAAGAAAAAGAAAGTAGTAAGAAAACTATACTTGCTACTTGTAATAAATTGTTCAAAACTGCTACCGGCATCAATATATTAAAATCTATGCTTATGTGAATAGTTAATTTCTATCTTCGTTGTATTTTTTTACTAAAATGATATATAATTATATCGATGTTGAACATTTTAAATGTAAAATTAAACAAATATTATTATATTTCATTATTAATAAAATTATTTATGAAGAAAATTATGATAAATTCAGAAAACTTAGTAACTGTTACTAATAATACAGAGTATTACCAGAATGGCAATGTAAAAGCATATACTTCTTCTTTATATCATGAAAAACTAATTAAAACTATTAATGTAAGAAATCGTGACCATGCAATATATACTGAGAAATTTGACCAAGCTTTCAAACTCTTAAATTTAGAATGGAAAATTGTCTGCAAAAACAAAAATATAGCTGAGTTTCTAAATAAAAGTACAAAATTCCATATTTTATCATACTATGCAACAGAGTTTAGTTATAAAGATTTTGTTATTTGTAAAATACAGGATATCGATTATCATATAAAAACTCCAGATTATAAAAAAGAGATAAGCATGATTCCGAAACCAACAAAATCTAAGCAAAAATATATTTTCGAAATCAAATGGTATCATAGACTTTTTAGATTGGTAGATAAGAAAAAAAGGCAATATGAAGAGCTATTTAATTCTGATTCAAAAATGTATAACAACGCATATCAGAAAAATGAAGATATTAAAAATGAAAACAAAAAAATAAAAATTACTTATGAATCCAAGGTTAAAGAACGAGAAAATCTCCTTGATAAAACAAGAGAAACTTATCATCTTTTATATAATGAATATAGTATTGCAAAGAAAAAAGAAGTTTCATTATATTTCGATACATTATTAAATTACAAAATTGAAATAAATAGTTTATTTCAAAAGTTTGAATTCGAAACAGAATTCGACTCCGATGATCAAATCCTAATAGTTAATTTTACTTTTCCTAATGAGAATGAATTCCCTAGAAATAAAGAATTAAAATTGATAAAATCAAAAATTTCCTATAATCAAATTAAATTCAAGGACAAAGAATTCAACGAGCTTATGAAATCTACATTTTATAGTATATATATCGGATTGATTAATGAAATAATAAAATTAGATTTGGAAAACAAAATCTCCAATATTGTATTAAATGGTTTTTATAAGGGTACCGACAAAAGAACAGGCAAGCCTTTTAATGTTTGTATAATGACAGCTAAAGTAAATACCAAAGAATTTAAAGAAATAAATTTAAATAATATTGAACCAAAGGAAACCTTTAAATACTTGGCGGGAAGGGGAATACCTGATCCAGAAAATGTAATTAAGGTAGATCCAATAAGATTTTTTGATAAGAGTTCCTATCGACTAATAGATTCTAATGAAGTTTTGTCAAGTTTAACAAGTGAAACAAACCTAGCAGCAATTAGTTGGCAAGATTTCGAAACATTAATAAAAGATGTTTTTGAATTAGAGTTCAAGGAACAGAACATTGAAATACGAAATACTCAGCACTCAAACGATGGAGGTATAGACGTTGTTACTTTCAACTCCACTGCATATAGTGAAGGAGTAATTTTATTACAAGCAAAGAGATATACAAATATTGTAACTCCTGAGCCCGTAAGGGCTTTAAAAGGAGCTATGGTTAACCATAAGGCAATTAGGGGAATTCTTGCTACAACATCAGATTTTGGTGGAAGCTCCAGGGAATTCGCCAAAAATAATAATATTACATTAATTAACGGAGACCATCTTCTAGAACTTCTCAAAAAACACGGCTATGATTTTCACATTGATTTAAAACAAGCTAAACTACTAAATCAAAAAAAACATTAACTTAACCCTCATTGTACTTCCTATAATAATTGATCAAGCATCCTTTGAGCAATATTTCTCGCTCATTATCACTCATTGCAGGAAGTGTGAGTACAATTTCCGTTTTCTTACCTTCTGCTACATGGATTGCGTGGATCTCTTGTTTTCCTTCAATCAATGCTTTCTTGATATCGGGAACATAGAGTGCATCGTATCGCTTGAGTGCATCTAACAATCCTTTTTCGATAACAAAGGGAATAATACCCCAGTTGACGCAGTTGCTTCTATATCGTTTGGTAGCGTAATCAGTTGCTACATTGGCCCAAGTGCCCAACACCTTTTGGCAGGATGCGGCTTGCTCTCGCGCTGAACCATCACCGGGTTTGTTGGCATATATGAAGGGTGCAATGATAGTGTTATCCATTGTATCCTTATCTAGCGATAAGATATTTATTGCATCTGTGATTTCTTTATTTTCTGTTGTTGCATTTTTCTTATACTGTGCATCGATAGTCATAATATTTTTGGCTGTTGGTACAAACTCCGGATCTTTTCTTGAGAGTGTATATTCTGCAAGACGCATGGGATTTGATCTGTATGATGATGTTTCGCCCGATGGAATAAGTTCATCCGTGGTAGTTAAATCATCAAATATCACACTGGCTGCAACCAGCAAAAGATTTTCGGGTATTGCGACCATATCAGGCCAAGCTTTGATATTAGGTCCTATTTTTAGTGCATGCTCCGATTGTGCATTGTTGAGGTTATTATCGACACGCATTTCATATATTTTGGGATTAAATTCATACTTCACATCACTCGCAGGCACATAATAATCTTCACCGGAAGTCAACTTTCCACCGTTTATGGCAGTGGCTGCAATGCTTCGTGCATCCATTAAGCACACGCCGGAGAGTTGTCCATCACCGGGTTTGCTACCTTCTCTATTAGGGAAGTTTCGCGTCACGTGGCGCGCTGAGAGTACGCCATTTTGCGGTACATCGCCTGCACCAAAACAAGGACCACAGAAGGCAGTCTTAACTACAACGCCACTATCCATGAGCTTTGTAATTGCACCTGACTTGAGTGCTTGATAATTGATGGGTTGGCTTGCAGGATAAACAGATAATGCAAATTCATCATGGCTTGTATTTTTACCATCAATCATGTGACTGACATCTTCAATATTTTCATATGTTCCACCACTACAACCTGCAATGATACCTTGTCCAAAGATTAATGCATTGTCCTTTATGACATTAACCACATCAAAATCTACATCGTTAGATGCAAACTGTGTTTTTGCATCTTGTATTACCTTGTCAATATACATTTTGGGATTACTAATAACGTCCGCTATCTTATATACATTGCTCGGGTGAAATGGAAATGCAATCATGGGAACAACTTCAGATAGGTTAATGGTAATCAACCGATCATACTTTGCGACTCCTTGTGCATTAAGCTTCTTATAGTCGCCTGCTCTACCATGAATTGCAAGATATTCTTGCACCTTCTCATCGGTCTGCCAGATAGAAGATAGGCATGTTGTTTCGGTAGTCATGACATCAATACCGTTTCTATAATCGATGGACAGATCATCAATACCATCACCGAAAAACTCCAATACTTCGTTTTTCACAAAACCGTTTTTAAATGTCGCCTCAATCAATGCCAGTGCAACATCTTGAGGGCCTACACCCGCGCGAGGTTTGCCTGTAATGTGTACTCCAATGATTTTTGGCATAGGAGTGTCCCACGTCCTGTTTAGTAGCTGTTTAACGAGCTCGGGTCCCCCTTCGCCTACCGCCATTGTTCCCAATGGACCGTAGCGTGTGTGTGAATCGCTCCCTAAGATCATTTTGCCACACCCTGCCATCATCTCTCTCATATATTGGTGAATGACTGCCATGTGTGGTGGTACAAAAACCCCACCGAATTTGCGTGCTGCAGAGAGTCCAAATACATGGTCATCTTCATTGATGGTACCGCCTACTGCACAAAGTGAATTGTGGCAACATGTGAGTATGTACGGTAGTGGAAAGCTTGTAAGACCACTTGCCATTGCCGTCTGAATAATACCCACATAGGTAATGTCATGAGAGCATAAAGAATCAAACTTGATATTCAGGAAATTGGGGTCATCTGAAACGTTATGATTTTTTAAAATACCATACGCAATAGTGTTCTCATTGGCTATCATCAAGTCTTTCTTTGATATGGTTTGCAGTATATTTTCATCAAAAATAGGTTGTCCATCTTTTGTGTAAATCGGTTTATCGTAAAGCGTTATCATAGCTTCCTCCTTAGGTTTATATTATTAAACCACAAATCAAACAATTGTTCAATAATTGTGAAATATTATGAAGAATAACTCATTTTAAAAAAGGATTTAATAATAAAAAGTGCATTGATATTATAGATAAATGATACTTCTCCTTAGGCTAGTTTCTATAATAGAGTACACTAAGTATTACGAGACCGGGTGAGATTATTAAAGAAAGTATTGGAATTTATTGAACGTAATTGCTCTTCTTATGATATCAGAGTGCATAAAATAGCACGGAACGGTAGGAGATACATAAGAGAATGAGTGCACATATCAAGACATACGCAATCGAAATTCGCATGATAAGATGAGTCTATTGAAGAAAGCATGGGAGTTTATTGAACAACAATGACTGTGTTAATAATATCAAAGTGTAGAATAATTCAAAGCAACATGTAGTGCATTATCATAATAATGCTAATGTTATAAGAGCGTTCAAAATGGTTTAAGGCTCCGAGAGAACAGAAAATAAATTTTAGGAGCGTATCCAGACATACGTGACGCTAATTTATGCATGTTATCTCGGAAAATTTAAGCCACTTTTGATAGTTCTGATTAGGCCCAGTGCATTGAACTGCTTGCCTCAAATATCATCGTCTCCTTCAAGAACGCGACTGCTTTTTTTAATCCTTCTTCTGAGGACATGAGGCTGTCTTCGTGTTCTATGGATATTACATGATCGTATCCGACAAGACGAAGTGCTGAGAATATATCTTTCCATACCAGTTGTGAGTGCCCGTAGCCGACGGTGCGAAATACCCAAGAACGATTGATTTCGTCACTATAGTGTTTGGTATCCAATACGCCTATACGCTCTGTGTTGAGTTTATCGATTTTCGTATCTTTTGCATGGAAAAAATGAATTGCATCTGCCAGATAACGTATCGCAGAAACAGAATCAATACCTTGCCAAAACAGATGCGATGGATCAAAGTTTGCACCAATTACAGTATCTGTTGCATTGCGTAGGTTCATTAGTGTCTCGGGATTATGCACACAAAAACCTGGATGCATTTCAAGGGCCACCTTGGTAACACCATGATCTTTGCAGAATTGCGCTTCTTTTTGCCAGTATGGTATCAATATGTCATTCCACTGATACTCCAGTGCATTGGTGAAATCCTCCGGCCAAGGGCAGGTAATCCAATTAGGCGTTTCGTCTTCTGGCGATCCGCCGGGGCAGCCTGAAAAGCCAATAACGTGATTGATTCCGAGCTTCTCAGCTAACAAAACTGTTTTTTCAAATTCATT
Organism: Clostridiales bacterium; assembly: GCA_023139005.1. Classification (GTDB taxonomy): domain Bacteria; phylum Bacillota; class Clostridia; order Christensenellales; family UMGS416; genus JAGLOK01. The sequence continues at coordinate 9,423 of JAGLOK010000089.1, forward strand.
GTGGAACTTTCTTGCAATATCTTTATCTGGATGCACCGGATTACCATGTGCTGAAAGCGCACCGATCTCAATACCAGAGTCTGCAACAATATTCTTAAAATCCTGTAATGCGTTTTCATCATTTAACAATATATCAGGATCGCAGTGTTTCTTGCCCGGATAGCCACCAGCTCCTAGCTCTACAGCCTCTATTCCTTGTTTTTTTACAAAGCTTAGCATCTCTGCAAGTTCCATGCTTCCAAAAGGTACAGTTAATACGCCTAATTTCATAATGTCCTCCAAATTATAAATATTCATTTGTCTTCTATATTGATAGTATCATAAAGATTAAATGTAGAATACAATTATTTTAAAATAATATCATAAATATGTAAGAAAAAAGAGAAGATTTCCCTCTCTTTTTTATCTTCTATTCATAACTTTTAAAGTATCACTTCATACGCTCTTGCATATCGGCAACTTGTAGTGCCTCGATGACTTCATCAAGACTGCCTTGCATGAATGTATCGAGTTTGTATAGCGTGAGATTGATTCTATGATCTGTGACTCTGCTTTGCGGAAAATTATATGTCCTAACACGTGCAGATCTGTCTCCGCTGCCTACCAAACCTTTTC
>JAGLOK010000009.1 GCA_023139005.1 Clostridiales bacterium
CGAGATGAAGTCCCGTATATATTGCAGCTTCCAAAAACACGATAACCAATAATACCGATATTAATAGTCTCTTTCTTCTTAAGAATTCATATTTCATCAATTTCATCATGATGCAAATACCTCCTTGTATAAATCTACGATTGATTTGCCTTTTTCTTCTCTGATTTCCTCAGCGTCTCCACTCAGAACAATTTTTCCTTCTTTGATGAAGATGACTTCATCGAGTATATTCTCCAATACATCAATTAAATGACTCGATAGTAGCATGATGTTATCTTCGCTAGCTTTTTTGATGATAGCCGACATGATCTGATCACGTGCGATAAGGTCGATTCCATTTAGCGGCTCATCCAACATGAAGAGCTTTGCATCCCGTGCCATGGTTGCGGCCAATTTGAGCTTTGCTGCCATACCCGATGATAGTGCGCTGACCTTCATATTCATATCTAGATTCATGTCTTTTATGAGTTCTTCATATTTTGCTGTATCAAAGTCTTCATAAAAGTCTTCATGAAATTCACCTACGGTGCGAACTTTCATGTAATTATAGAAATATGCTTCCGTGGGCATAAATGCGATTTCCCCTTTGGATAAGATGCTCAACTTGTTTCCTTGCACCATCATGTTTCCGGATGTTGGGTGAAACAGTCCTGCCACCATTTTCATGAATGTAGACTTCCCACTGCCATTGGGTCCCAATAGTCCATATATCTTACCCTTTTCAAGTACGACATTCACACCATCAACAGCTACTGTCGATCCAAATTTTTTGGTCAAGTTTTCTGTTTGTAAATACTTCATCTCTTGCTCCTTTTCCTAATTTCTTTCACCATATCATCAGAGGTATAGCCCAATTCCTCCATTTGATTTACAAATTGACTGATAACCTCCATCGTGATATCTTTCTTCATTTCTCCGACTCTCTCTTCGGACTGTGTTGCAAAGGTACCAAGGCCCCTTTTGGTATAGCATATATCCATAAGTTCCATCTCCTTATATATACGAGCTGCAGTGTTGGGGTTGATATTGTATTCAACGGCCAACTCGCGTGTTGACGGCAATTTGTTGCCGGGGGGTATCTTGCCTGTAACTAACTGCTTTTTAATAGTGTCAATCACTTGCAAGTAGATTGGAATGCGACTGTTAAATTCCATATTTATTCCTCCTTACTATGATTAATATTCAATTTATCCATTTCATGTTTTTCCTTTCTATCATTTACTTTTATCACCACATTACCTTTTTTATGTCCTTTATCCACATAGCTATGCGCCTTAGCAATTTGTTCAAAACCATAAATTCTGTCAATCACAGGTTTCACGTGACCTGCCTCAATAAGCTGCCTTATGAATACAAGATCTTTGGAGCTTTGATTAAAACCTGCAAACCCCAATATGGCTTTTTTCCGAGTTGCTAGAGTCCTTAACATATAAAAAAGAATTTCGGCTCCCATGACAGTTTCAAGAAAAATCCCTTTTTCCTGAAGTGAGCTTTTACATTGTCTAAATGTGCTTTTTCCAACCGTATCAAAGATAATATCATAGGTTTCATTACTGTTTGTATAGTCTTCTTTGTTATAATCAATAACCTTGTGAGCTCCCAGAGATTTCACTAATTCTACATTCGTACTACTGCATATTCCTGTCACTTCCGCCCCAAAATACTTGGCATGCTGAATCGCATAAGTTCCTACAGAGCCAGAAGCACCGATAACTAAAACTTTTTGCTTGCTTTTTATATGCGCACATTCTCTCAGAAAGTGCAATGCAGTCAATGCACCATCTGGGACAGCCGTAGCTTCTTCAAAGCTTTGTATGTCCAACATTTCTATCAATACAGCATTATCCGGCAAACATATATACTCCGCATTACAAGACAGTTTCATTGATGTTGCTCCAAAAACCTTTTCCCCTTTTTGAAAACTCGTTACATTTTTACCTATTGTTTCAATTTTACCGGCCAGTTCAATGCCCAGTACTCTAAATCTTTTCCTAGGCTTAAAAATCCCAATAATAAGTCTTCCTATTAGTTGCTCGCTTCTTCTAATTTCGCAATCAGTAGATGTCACTGTGGTTGCATAAATCTTTATCAGTACCTCATTGTCCTTTGGAATTGGTTTATCCACTTCAAAAGATTTTAACACTTCAGACGATCCGTATTCTGTAAATTTGATTGCTTTCATTATTATCTCTCCGTACTTATATTCGAAGCTGCTTTGGGTAAATTAAACCCTTTTACTATAAGCCATATAGCCATGGTCAACTCTTGTAGTGCGATGGGAAGATTCAAAGCTAGTGTTATTGGTGAGAATGCCTCTGCACCGAACATTACAAGTAAAGCTGAGACCAGGTGCATCACTATAGCGATAATTCCCCAAACCGAAAGCCACCGAGGTATTAGTTTTGATCTATAGAAGATGTAGTAATACATTAGGGCACCTAAGCAAAACGCAATGGCCGCAGGGCCCAATGATATACTGTCTTGCAGCTTATAGAGTAAATTACCCGATTCTTGAAGTGCTACAGCGCATGTTGCTTGCATTGCTAGAACCTCTTTACCCAACGCTACTATGGGAAGCAAGCAAGATGCTGCAACGATGAATAATACCGCCTCAATAATTCTGAACCCAACAGCACCTAATGCCAATGCAGGGTTATGTTTCTTCAAAGCAGGATACAACGCTATTGCGATACCTGCACATGCAGCCGCCATAACAATAATTAGTATTACACCGATGATTGTTTCATTTCCACTCTGTGCAACGCCTACTATATCTGCATATTTTGCTTCATTACCAACAAACGGAATGCTTAGTACACCCGCCACAATTGCAACAATAAGCAGTACTCCCGCGCTTATTGAATTTGATCTAAATGTTTTCATATATTTCTCCTTACTAGTGTAATAGTTATATAGTACACTGTGCATCTTCTTTTGTCAAGCACATAATAAAAAAAGTAAGAAAATACCTTCCTGCTCTTTTCTTTTTCAAAAATACTACTTTCTTGCGATGATATGAATACCTTTGCCTTCAATCGTTTTTATATCAAGAGTGCTAAAGCCCGCCTCATTTATCAGTGACTCCTCACTATCTCTAGTTAGAGGGATATCAATATGATAGATTGTCCCTTGCTCTGTTTCACCACTATTGTATGCCTTATGATACCTTTCAAGTAATTGCATTTCCTGTTCTTCACTGGTAGCAGTATAATCATCAATCAACATTATGCCATTGTTTTTGAGAGAATTCCTAATCTTGATATATAGTTTTAGTTTATCCTTTTTAACATAATGATGCAGTGTATTGCATGAGATAACATAGTCATATTTGTTTACCCCAAAATCCATATCAAAAAATGATGTGAAGTGAATTGTAATGTTTCTTCGAAAATCCCGATAGTCACTCCATAGTTTCTTTAGCATCTTATCAGCCATGTCTATACAGTCCACATGTGCATTAGGTACTTGTTTGAATATATACCGCAACTCTGCCCCTGTACCACAACCTAAGTCTAGTATATTAATCTCATCATATGTTGCAGCAATATTTGAAGTGAGCTCAACAAGAGATCTTTTGTAGTTATCAAAACTATTCATATGCACATCATAGTCGTGTACCCTTCTATCAAAAAATTGGCTCATCTCTTCATATTGGGTATCATTGTTTTTATCCCATTTCCACACTTCTACAATTTGGTCTTGATAGAATCTGCTTCCCATATTCTTGAAACGTTGATTGTATAAAAAGCCCTTTGTTTCTTTGTCTTTTTTTAGCACAAAGAAGATTATTTCACTTTGTTTTTTCTTCATGGTGTTGATTACTTGTTCTGTATATTTACTTATATCCATTAGATATTCTTGTTGCATATAGTGCTCCTTATCAAAAAAACTATTTCATGCCATATATAGGCTACTGAAATAGTTCAATAATACATTATTTATTTACGATATTATTGGTAGTTACTGTTCAGTTCACCTTGATTTCACATCAAAATACACTATCTAAAATAGCGTATGTTATAAAATTGTATTTGAAATCATTTGTGAACTGGCATTTACACCTCATATCTTTTTTAGTGCTTTGATTATATCAAACATTGTTCTTTGATTCAATTGACTGGATAAATCAGAAAAAACTATCATTATTCAGCTTTTAGTGTATAATAACTGAGGAAATTAAAAGGATAAGGTACAACATGAAAAAACGTAAAGATTTAAGAAATATTGCAATCATTGCCCATGTTGATCATGGCAAAACAACACTGGTAGACTCCATGTTTAAACAAAGTGGTATGTTCAGAGAAAATCAAGCCGTTGATGAGCTGATGATGGACTCCAATGATTTAGAGCGCGAACGTGGCATTACTATATTATCAAAAAACACATCCGTTACAAAAGACGGTGTTAGAATTAATATCGTAGACACTCCGGGACATGCGGACTTTTCAGGAGAAGTAGAACGTATACTCTCCATGGTTTCCGGAGCTCTTGTTTTGGTAGATGCAGCAGAAGGACCGATGCCTCAGACACGCTTTGTGCTATCAAAAGCGATGGCGCTTTCATTACCACTCATTATCGTAGTAAACAAAGCCGATAAACCCGATGCGGATTGCGAACGCGCATTGGAAAACACACTGCTATTGCTAATGGAGCTTGGTGGAGATGATGAACAACTAGATAGTCCCATCATATATGCAGTAGGTAGAGAAGGAAGAGCAGGACTTGCGCCTGATACTATGACAGATACTCTTGATGATTTATTTGATGCGATACTCTCTCATATTCCTTGTCCTGTAGGATATGATGATGCACCCATACGGATGCAAGTATCAACCATCGATTATAATGAATATGTAGGACGCATTGCCTTAGGACGCATTGATCGCGGTTCACTCAAAATAGGTGATACTGTGACCGTTTGCTCAAGCGAACAAGAAAAAAATGCAAAACCTACAAGAATCACTTCCATCCTGCAATATGAAGGACTCTCAAGAGTTCCTACAGAATCCGCATCAATTGGGGACATTATTGCTCTGTCAGGTTTAGGCGATATAGAAATCGGAGACACTGTGTGTCATCCAGACACATTAGAGCCACTTCCGGTAACAGCCATTGCAGAACCAACGGTAGCCATGACATTCATGGTTAATACTTCACCATTTGCAGGAAAAGAAGGTAGCTTTGTTACTTCACGTCAAATCTGGAGCAGACTCGAACGTGAAATTCAGTCCGACGTAGCACTTCGTGTAAAACAAACAGACAGAGCAGATAGCTTTGAAGTTTGTGGACGAGGAGAACTTCATCTTTCCATATTAGTGGAAACAATGCGTCGTGAAGGCTTTGAGTTTATGGTAAGTAAACCAACAGTAATCGAGCATTATGATGAAGAAGGCAGAAAAGAGCCAATTGAAAGGCTTCATATTGATACACCGACAGAATATACAGGTGCAATCATGGACAAATTAAACCGTAGAAAAGCTGAAATGATTGACATGAAAGTTGAAGGTAGCAGAACAGTATTAGAATTCTTTATTGCATCTCGTGGACTATTCGGATTGCGCGATGAAGTACTGACAGATACGCGTGGCGAAGGCATCATGAGTTCTGTTTATGATCACTATGGCTTATGGCGTGGTGAAATGCAAACCCACAGAAGCGGTGTGTTGGTTGCAACAGAGGCAGGGCCAACCACAGGGTATGCTTTAAATGCTGCACAAAAGCGTGGTATACTATTTATAGGACCGGGAAAGCAAGTATATGCTGGCATGATTGTAGGACAGGGCGGAAGGCCTGAAGATATTGATATCAACGTTTGTCGTGGGAAAAAGCTTACCAACACAAGAGCATCTGGAAAAGATGATGGTGTTGTGCTCTCAGCACCTAAAGCAATGACGCTTGAAGAAAAGCTATTGTTCCTGCAAGATGATGAATTATTAGAGGTAACGCCAAAAACATTGCGCTTAAGAAAACGTAAGTTGAATAAAAGCGAAAGATTAAGAGATCTTTCAAAGAAACAAGCAAGAGAATTAAAGGAATAAATACCGTGAAAAAGTGTGAACTGCTTGCCCCTGCTGGAAATTTTGAAAAATTTGAAATCGCATTAGACTACGGTGCGGATGCTATATATATGGGAGGCAAGAAATTTGGTCTCAGAACCATGGCGGGCAACTTAGACAATGATGAACTGAAGTCCGCGATAGCTCGTGCACATGCAAAAGGCGTACGTGTATATATCACTGTCAATATCTTTGGACGCGATAGTGACTTTGAGGAATTAGAAGAATACATAATCTATCTCCAAGAAATCAATGTTGATGCTGTTATCGTAGCAGATCCCGGCATTTTATCCTTTGTACGACAAAAAGCACCCAATCTTGAGGTGCATCTAAGTACGCAAGCCAACACTATGAACTCCTATACTGCCAACATGTGGCATGACATGGGGGTAAAACGAATTGTATTGGCACGAGAACTCTCATTGAATGAAATTGCAACTATAAAAAAGAAAACACCTGATTCTTTAGAGCTTGAAGTGTTTGTCCACGGCTCGATGTGCATGGCATACTCGGGGCGCTGTGCTATCAGCAACTACTTAACCTCCAGAGACGCCAACCGCGGACACTGTGCACAGCCCTGCAGATGGGAATATACCATCCAAGAAGGAAAACGCGATGGGGAGTTGTTTACTGTCCAAGAAGATGAAACAGGCATGTACTTCTTCAACTCCAAAGACCTCAACATGATGTCACACCTTAAGCCACTGCTTGAAACAGGAGTAGATGGGCTCAAGATTGAAGGTCGTATGAAGTCGGAGCTTTATATCGCAACCATTACCTCTGCATACAAAAAAGAAATCAATAGTTTCTATGATAACCCAACAAACTATGAAGTACAGCAGAGCTCCAAAGATCAATTATACAAAGCAACCTATAGACCCTATACCACCGGCTTCTATTTTGGTAACCCTGAAGAAGAAGGACAAAATGTAGACAAATCCAAATACATACGCCAGTGGGACTATATCGGCAAAGTGCTTGAGGTCAAAGAAGATTGCATTATCTTTAAAGAGTACAATCCATTCAAGAAAGATGAAACATATGAAATCTTACATCCCGATGGAAGCTTTGAACCTGTAACGATACTATCCATTGTCGATGATAAAGGCAAAGCTTTGGATGAAGTTAAAAGCCCAAAACAAGTAGTATCCGCAAAGCTGTCCAGCACATCATACAAAAATTCAATCATCAGAAAGAAGCTCTATTAAGCATATATATTATAGATTAATGCTTATTGTAGCTGTCTGTATTTTCCTTGTAATAACATAATATGTTGATATAATAGTTAGTATTATAAATATTTTTAGAATGTAAAACATTCAATGAAAGGAACCCATATGTTTAAAAAAGAAAACTTGACAGTACCCAACTTTCTATCTTTATCTCGTGTCATATTTATTCCGTTATTATTATACTTTGTACACAATGAGATGAGATTAGCATTCATGATCGCATACCTTGTTATCGCATCAACAGACTTTTTCGATGGTCAAATCGCCCGTAGGTTCAACCAGAAATCTGAAATAGGCAAAGAAATGGACTCCTATTGCGACTTGATTTTCTATCTATCAACCGCATACTACATCTACAAACTCTACCCACAACAAATTATACCCAATCTTCCATTACTATATGTGCTGATTGGTGTAATCGTCTTATCATTGATTATTTCATTCATTAAGATCAAAAAGCCAGTGATGATGCATACATGGATGCTAAAACTTCCATCAGGACTCTGCTTCTTGTATGTGCTATTTTCGTATTTTTATGACACACCCATTGCACTTACGATTGTTCTGGCTGTATATATGTTAGGATTCATC
>JAGLOK010000090.1 GCA_023139005.1 Clostridiales bacterium
TATAGTTTTTGGTGGTCTTTTTCTTCACCAAAAATATAGTGACATTTTTGGTGAGTGTCTTGCAAAACATAAAAAATTCGTTGCACTCATGCATTTTAGTGACAGGCGCTTTGTATGTAGTTTAGCTTACTTCTTGTTTGCATTTCCGGTACACGCCCGTAATTGCTATCAGATAGTCCTTCCCTTACTATATAGCTATCTCATATTTCTAAACTCATCCAAATAGTCAAAACAGAATATATATATAACATAATTTTACCACACTAAACATACTGACAATAGGTTGTTTTCTGTGGTAAGCTATATAATAGACTAAAAAAATATAGGGAATACAAGTGTCTATTTTTATTGGTAATGTAGTGATCTAGAATTCAATAAATATGAAGGAAATATATGAACCACAGTGAAATAGCAAAAGAACATGAATATTTAGAAGAAGTCTTTTGTTTGATGAAAAAACAAGAGGCTGATTTGACTGAAAAGTTAAGCGAGAAGGAAAAAGATATCATTGTTTCGAGAAAGGAAATGTTTGAAAACACAACAAGTAATATTCGTGACTTTGACGATGTAGTCGAGTTAAGCATGCAAAACGAAATAATAAGTGAAAAAACAAATGACTATGGCATGATAGCAGAAAGTATTAAAAAATTATCTGAGTTACGTATTTCACCTTATTATGGAAGAGTTGATTTTAAGGATAATACTAAGAATGAATATAATTCTTTTTATATAGGCAAATATTCTTTCTATGATAGAGATTCTTTGGAGTATTATATATATGATTGGCGTGCACCTATATCGTCATTATTTTATGACTATGATATCGGTGAAGCATCATTTGAGACACCAAAAGGGTTAAGATGCGGAGAAATAAACTTAAAGCGACAATATGAGATTGCAAATGGCGTAATTGAATACATGAACGACACAGAAGCCATCGCTAAAGACGAAGTTTTTGCAAAAGTCTTGTCTGAGAATACAAGTAAAAGTCTAAAGGTTATTATATCAAGCATACAAAAAGAGCAAAACATAGCAATAAGATACTTAAAAAGCAAGGTGCTAATAATTTTTGGTCCTGCAGGAAGCGGAAAAACATCCGTAGGATTACATAGGCTTGCATATATTTTATATCATAACAGAAAAAACATATCTTCAAAAAATGTAGCAGTTATTTCAAATAATGATATTTTTGATTCATATATTTCGAATATAATTCCTGAATTAGGCGAGGACGGTATTAATCAATTCATCTTTAGTAAAATGATTAAGCCCTTCATACCAAAAGGATATGAAGAACAAAACTACTACGAGCAAGTAAATTTTCTGATGAACGCACATCATCAAGACATTCGTATCAAGGGCATTGAAATAAAGGGATCGTATGATTTTTTGACTTTCATAGAAGAGTTTTTTCAAAACATGAAATTAGAATTATATGATCTTAAATTCTACAAAAAAACAATATGCAATCAAAAAGAGCTTGAAAATCACTTTGCAAACGATACAGATCATATATCATTTAAAGAAAAAATTTCTAGGTTGCATTATTTCATAGAAACTCGATACAAAGATTACTTTTTGTTAAACAAAAAAAGAATCAAGAAGAAAATCGAAAACAGCAGTCAGGATTTCCTCGAACCAGCACAAATTGAAAGCAATTATCAAAGCCTTATGCATGAAAACATAGTAAGGGAGAAGAACGCAATCATACAAAGAAATAACTTAGATGAGATTTCTTTATATATAACAATTCTCAAAAAATATTTGCACGAAAATAATCTAGATGATGCGCTTTTGGAGCAAACCTTAGACAATCTACATATGAAAAAATTATATCATGAAGATTGCATTGCTGTTTTATGCATAAAAATAATGATTAATAAAATTGATATAGATCATACTATAAAACACGTATTGATTGATGAAGCGCAGGATTATAGTCTATTGCAGCTATTTTTTATTAAGAACTTGTTTTTTCATAGCAATTTTACTATATTAGGCGACACAAATCAGGCGCTGCATCCTTTTATATCAACCCAAAATGAAGAGGATTTCACAAAGATATTCAAGGATAATATGAAAAAGCTTTATCTAAATCAAAGCTATCGTTCAACGGGACCAATTAATAAATTATCATTTGGTCTTCTTGAAAAAAAGAATGACATTATTTATTTCAACAGAAGCGGCAAAACACCCGTTTTTATGAAAACAAAAGATTTAAGTGGTGCAGTTTTAAAAATCCTAAAAGAATATGACTCAAGTAAGACTTTGATTGGGATATTGGTAAAAACCACACAACAAGCAAAAAGCCTATTTGTTGAGTTAAAAGATAAAATTGACGTTCAATTGATTATTGATCCGTCTGATAAAATGCAAAAAAATATTATATTATTACCTGTAATTTTAGCTAAAGGCTTAGAATTTGACACTGTAATTGCAGACGTGAACAGCAATCATCAAAACTCATGGGATGACAAAAGCATTCTATACCTAATGAGCACAAGAGCCTTGCACAACTTGTATCTGTTAAGCACAAATGATCTTCCCGAGATTTTATCAGAACATAAATCAAACATAAAAATAGTTGAAGCATTTTAAGCTATAATATCGCGCCTTATACCGTCTTGTTAAAATTAATCACGAGTAGTATAATTTATCTAATGACGCTAATGCGCAAGATAGGAGTATTTTATGAACACTAAAAAATTCACAATACTACACTCCAATGACATGCATGGAGATTTCTTAGCAGAAGTAAAAGAAGGTGGCGGTCAATTAATCGGTGGGCTTTCTCTTCTTTCAGGATACCTCAACAAAGTCAGAGCAGAGGAAGAACATGTTATATATGTGATTTCAGGAGACATGGTGCAGGGCTCTTTGATTGATGCAGAATACAAAGGAATTTCCACAATCGAGATCATGAATTATCTATCACCCGATGTTGTAACCTTAGGAAATCACGAGCTGGACTACGGACTTCCCCACCTTCTGTTCTTAGAGAAAATGGCAAACTTTCCGATAGTGAATGCCAATTTATACATAAAAAAATATGGCAAGAGATTGATGAATCCCTATGTTGTTATCAAAAAAGCAGGCTTTGATATCCTTTTTACAGGAATTATCACAGAAAAGGTAATGGACGCGCTTTCATTAGACAAACTAATAGGTACATTTGTATCCCTCGAGGATGCATCAGAGGAGATTGGAAAGATTTGCAACTCCTACAAAAACAATGATATTGACTTGACAATTGCTTTGACGCACATTGGATTTGATTCTGACTTAGAGCTTGCGAAGATGCTCAAACCCGAGTGGGGTGTGGATATGATTATCGGTGGACATTCTCATACCATTTTGGAACAACCCGAAAAGGTCAATAACATCTTAGTAGCGCAAGCAGGAACAGGAACAGATCAAATCGGACGATTTGACATACTCGTTGATGATGATACCAATTCTATTATCCAATGGAAATGGCAGTTGATTCCTATAAATGATAACATCGCACAGCCCGATGCAGAGCTTAAGAAATTCATCGACACATTTAAAAACGAAGTAGATGAAAAATACAATGGACTTGTGACACGGTTTTCAGAAAAGCTTTATCACCCAAATAGAGAAGAAGAAACAACACTGGGCAACATCTTTGCAGATGCAATGGCAGATATTGCAGAGACCGACGTTATTCTTGTCGGCTCAGGTTCAATCCGTGTACCGGAGTTGGGGCCTGTTGTCTCACTCGGATCGCTCAAGGCATGCTTTCCATATGATGATAGCCTTGTGAAGTATCACATCACAGGAAAACAGATGAAAAAGATATTCACTCATATCATGCGTAAAGAAAATAGAAACAGTGAAGGGGAATGTTATCAGATTAATAGTGGTGTAAAAGCACTATATAACGATGCAACAAAGAAACTAACATCATTGAATATTGATGGCGTGTCAGTAGATGATGATAAAACATATACCCTTACGCTACAAGGATATCACTTTGCTAATTCACTGCCTAACCTCAACATATCAAACGATGAATTGACAGCACTTGAAGCCCCAAGAGTCGTAACAACATCTGCATATCAGATATTAGAGGAATGGCTAAGAGCACATCCCAATGAGACAAGGAAAATTGATGGTAGAATCGTTTTTGAATGAATTAATTGTGGAGGAAAATATTCGCACCAAACTTATTATATTAGAAGGCATTCCTGGTTCGGGGAAAACGACAATGGCCAGAAGGATACACAAATATCTTAATGAACACAATATTAGTAACAAATTATATCTTGAAGGTGAAGAGTATCATCCAGTAGATTTACTTTGGTGTGCATACTTTAATCATAGAGACTATTGCAAATTACTTTCAAACTATAATGAACAAGCAGATACAATAAAGAAGAATTCAATTATTGAAGAAGAATACTCTCTAGTAAAATATAAAACTCGTGATCGTACTATTTTCTCAGATGATTTAGGTGATTATTTAGCAAAAAATGAATTTTGCTACAGTGATTCACCAATTGTTCCTATCGACACTTTTACTGAAGTGTTTAGAAAACGCTTTGAAAGATTTTCTTCCAGTATAAAAAATATCGACCAGATTACTATATTTGAAAGCACATTTTTTCAACATCAAATTCATGATATACATAGAAATTATTCTGATGATTACGAACTCATATTAAATCATTTGAAGATACTCCTAGATGAAATAAGAAGCCATGATCCAGTATTGTTTTATATAACACAAAAGAGTGTAAAAGAATCTTTGGACAAAACAGCATTGATACGATCAAAATCAAAATGGTCATCAGAAGAATCAGTAAATTTCTGGACTTGGCGTAAGGAAATAGAGCTTCAAGCAATAAATGATTTGGATATGAACGCGTACATTATTGATAATTCGGATTATAATTGGGATACTGTCTTTGAAACAATCGTTAGTGTTTTGAACTGTTGACTTTGCCTACTCCCCACACCACAAAAAGTCTCCCCACCGTATCATTCTTCTTTAAATAATCTCTGATATCTTTGTATCTCCCATTGGGATTATATGTTTTTAAGCTCCCAGCGTCAGATACTCCAAATGCATAGTGCGCGCTCCATCGTTTCTTTGTCCTATAGACATTCAAGATAATATACATTTTGTATTGTTTCTTTGGTATCTTCCCAACAAACATTTTTGTATGGATATGTTTTTCTCTTAGATATTTCTTAACAGACAACGGATTGGTACCCCAATGTCCTCTGAATACCAGTTTTGAAGTATGATTAAAATATTGATAAACATCTTCTGCATGCACATCATGTCCAAGATGCTTTAGTGCATTATAGCACGCGATGAATCCACAACCATTATCAGGCACATTGCCACGCTTGCCATAAGATAGATTAGAATAAGGCTTTTGAGAATCCATATAGCCATTGATTTGTTTTAGTTGTTGCAAGCTATTTCCCATACTTCTATTATGCGATAATATAACAACAACTTCAAATAGTGTTCACACAATCATATTTAGGGTATAATTATTTTATGGATTTTTTACGCATCATATTCACAGCGATTATTCCCATCATCATCATCGCACTCATCATTTACAATCTGGATCGTTTTGATAAAGAGCCCATAAAATTATTAGCAAAGGTCATGCTCTTTGGCGCACTTGTGACTATTCCTGTGATATTTGTTGAAAGAATACTGCAACTGCTACCCATATTCGGAGTACCGGGTGCATTCTATAGAGCTTTTATTGTTGCAGCACTTACAGAGGAAGTTTTCAAAAGATTTATAGTAAAAAAGTTTGCATACAATCATCCGGCGTTCAATGAACCACTCGACGGCATTGTCTATTGCGTCTTTGTAGCGCTTGGGTTTGCAGCATTTGAAAACATCATGTATGTGTTTTCCTATCAATCCACCTCGCCCAACATTGCACTCTACAGAGGATTACTTTCGGTACCTGCGCATACGCTTTTTGGTATCTCAATGGGATACTATCTATCGCTTGCAAAGTATACACAGGATTTTGTTAAAAAGAAGAAGTATATGACGCTTTCCATCGTTATTCCTGTCTTGTTTCATGGTATGTATGATTTTATACTTTTTGTAGGCACGCCAATAATGTTGCTAGCGTTTATTCCTTTTGTTATTTATATGTGGATTAATGGCATCAAAAAGCTTCGCAAGTTTCGAAAACTATCAAAGACAAGTAACGGAT
>JAGLOK010000091.1 GCA_023139005.1 Clostridiales bacterium
CGCTTTTTTCCTTATTCCTTTTTAGCATAATAACGGTCAGTACAATAAGTGATGCAATAATCAACGCTAAGATTCCCATAATGAGTAGCAACATTGTCGTGGAAAGACCGCTTTTAGCTTCGTTTTCCACATCTTCTCTCACAACTTCAATGGGCTTTTCGGATGTTTTTTCAATGGTTGTAGCACTAGGAAGCACTTCATCAGACGGTGAGGGAGAGAGGGTCTCAGTTGCAATGGGTTCAGGCGTCTCGGTTGGTGTTGCAGTAGGCTCTTCGGTGGGTTCCACTACTACTATGTGTACTGTATTGGTTTCCATACTATCGTTGTGTTCTCCGATTTTTGCAATTACCACATAGCTCACATCAGTATTTTCATGAATGCTTGCACTCGTCGGAACAGAGCCACTGCCACCTGCGGGCATACTTTCGGTCGCTGCAATAAGCCCCCCTTCTGCATTGCGTATTTCAAATGTATCAATAGCACTGTCTCCATTATTGGAAAGGGCAACAGTAAACTCAACCGTTTCACCGGCTGCAATCTCTGTAGGTTCTGCAGACAATACGGCTGTAAAATCGAATTCCGGTTCATTTATGGTAAATTCCACAGAGTTTGCAGATAGAGAATATGATTCTCCCATCATGTCAAATTTAATGTTGCTGGTGATGTGAAAGTCACCTGCACTAAATTCACTTAAGTCAAATGTCATCACTCTACTGATTTCCATGCCAGGGAAAACCATGCCATGTGAGAGCACACTCGTTACCATCTCCACATCGCCATTGACGCGGATAAATAGCTGTGTCCTTGCATTGGTTGCAGCATGTGTTGTTATACTGTTTGTAAAGTTATGAGTGATCTCTATAGTATCGGTATGCTCATATGAAGTTTTTACCGGTGTAACGCTAAAAGTATGTGCAAATATGTTTATCTTTCCTTCCAACTCAAATGTAAACATTTTCACACCATCTGGATTTGCAGTGATATTATTATTCATTGATACCTGTAGTATTTTTTGAATATTTAAATCATCTTCTGCAAAGGGTATCCAAAATGATATAGTTCTGATCGCACCGGGCACAATGGTTCCTGTCCAGCGTTCAGAATAGGGTGCAGCGGTATTCACTACGACATCCACCCATGTGATGTTGGTTGTTCCCTTATTTTCTACTTGCAACACCATTTGGACATTCCCACCCTTGAAGGGTACGATCTCTGGGTTGAATTCATATTCCACATCAAAGTCAGAGTTTGTAGCAATAGCGGTTGTGGGGAAAATTGATACCATGAGTAAGACTACAAGTGCCAGTACAAGAAGTTTATATGTTTTCATAATCGTTCTCCAAAAATCGTGTTTAGGAAAGTGGAGTTTCGTGACCAATGTACAGGGGATATAGTTATTTTATTCCTTTAATGAGATATTTTCAAGTGACAAATTATGTTTTTTAATATATAAAGCTACGCTGTCATCATTGCTGTGTCCGATGACTTCATCGACCATCTTCTTCACCTCAGGTACCGCATTCTCAGTGGCGATGCTATAGTCAGAATGTTTAAAGAGGTTGATATCATTGAGGTTGTCACCAAAGCATATGGTTCTATCCGGTTTAATGATTTCTTTGAGTATATCAAGCGCACTCCCTTTTCCGGATTCCTGAGGAAGGACTTCAAGCCACCAATAGCCGGGATAGTAATGACTGGGGAAGAACTCTGCTTGTATCATTGAATAGTTTTTGATTGCATCCAAGACTAAAGAAAGGTTTTCATGGGTGTTAAGCATAGAAATATTAAACACTTCTTCACTTTTATATTGTGTGTATGATGTATCTTTGACGAAGTTACTCGTTTTATTCAGAAGCTTATTGCTGTAGTATCGTTTCATCGCTTCAGTGTTCAGCTCTGAATAGAAGGATGTTAGTTGAGTATCGCGTAATGAATTAACAAATGGCATTACATCATGCTTTTGTGCAATATTCACGATTTTTGTCACGATATTAATATCAATAAAGTGTTTCTTTATATAGCACTCGTTCTGCGTATCATATATTAACGTACCGTTGTCACTGATGATGGGGAGGTTCAGCTTTAAAGGGTGGATGGCTTGGAGCGCACTATCGCACGTCCTTCCTGTGGCGATTGTAATGAGCACACCGCTGTCGATCATTGTCTGTAGCATGGTGCAGCTCTTTGATGATACTTGTAAATCATTATTTAGAAGTGTTCCGTCCAAATCTGTTACATATAAAGTCTTAATAGTCTACCTCTTTCTCTTTTTCAAAATCTTTTTTAATAAACTCTACAACGCTTTCATCATCACAGTGACCAATGATTTCGTCTGCCAGTTTTTTTACTTCATACACTGCATTGCTGGTTGCAACAGAGTAGTCAGCAGTCTTGAACATCCCGATGTCATTGACAAAGTCGCCAAAACATACTACCCTTTGTGGTTTTATGATTTGCTTTAGTATATCCAGAGCATAGCCTTTCCCTGATTGCATGGGCAATACCTCAAACCACATATAGTCAGGATAATGATCACTGGTGTAGTGCTCTATGTATAAACCATCAATGCAATTGAGATCTTTATAAAATTGAGAAGCTTTTTTACATGGAACCTGTAGTGAAATATAAAAAACATCCTCATCTTTATACTTTACATAAGCAACATCTTCAACAAACATATCATTGACAGATTTTCGATATTCGTAAAATTGCATTGCAGCTTTATTTATAATATGAGAATGATATATTTTTATATGACTATCATTTAGTGTACAGACATACGGCATCACACCTGTGTCTTGTGCTGTGTCAATTACCTTCTGTACATTTGCGGGTTTTATAAAGTCTTTTTTTAGAAAGGTTTTCCTTTCGGCATCATAAATAAATACCCCATTATTGCTGATAATGGGGAGATTGACCTTCAATGGCTTTATAGCATTTAGTGCATCATCGTGCATTCTACCCGTTGCGATGGTAAAGTGCATTCCATCATCAATCATCGACTGCAATATTTCACAACTCTCAGTAGAAAATCTAGAGTCGTTGCCCAATAGTGTTCCGTCTAAATCAGTTACATATAATGTTCTAATTATTTTCTCCTTACGTTTTCTCAAAGTCTTCTTTTATAAACTTTGCAACGCTGTGCATATTGTTGTCGCCTATTTTATGGTCTGCTATTTCTTGCAGTGCAAGTACCGATCTTTCAACACACACACCATAGTCAGCTTTTTCAAACATGGTAAGATCATTATAATTGTCGCCAAAGCATACGATTCTTTCGGGCTTGAGTGCACTTCTTAAGTATTCAATAGCATTACCCTTGCCGGCATTTTCCGGCATAATTTCAAGCCACCATGAGTTTTCGTTATATGTATCCATAGTTAGGCTGATTTCAACACCTTCCACTTCCACATACAAAGACCGTATATGCTCCAATTTATCTTGAGAACCTAAGACTGAGATGTAGTACGCATCTTCATTTTTATACTCTTCATAAGCAGCATCCTCGATGAAGCGCTTATCTCCCAAAAGCAAACGCTCATTGAGGTAATTGCGCTCAGCATCATTGTTGAGTTTCGAATAATACACATGGGCAGTCTTTTGTGTCAATGTATAGATAAAAGGAGACAATTCATAAGACTTTGCAACGTCAATAATGCAAGAAATATCTTCTGTGGGAAGCGTCTGCTTGTTGATGAATTGATTGTTCTGATGATCATATATAAATGTCCCATTGTGGCACAATATTGGTAGCTTTAGTTTTAATGGTTCTATAATTTGCAGTGCGCTGTTGTGCGAACGTGCTGTCGCAATTGTAAAGTTTAAGCCCTTATCAATCAATGGCTGTAGTATTTCATAGCTTTCTCTTGATAGCTCAGCATCATCTGTGAGAAGCGTGCCATCAAGGTCTGTAATATATAGTGTTTTCAAATCTTTTCCTCCAGTTTATTAGAAAGTAATTATATCATATTATTATATTGATGATGAAAAATAAAGAAATATTGCAAAAAAATAAGAAAATAGAAGAGAAATGCAGCTAAAGGTCAAAGATAGTCAAATACGGTCTACAATCAGGAAATTCATAGTTTGACTATCTTTGACCTATGGGAGATAATATAAACATAAGCAAGTAGTAGCTTACTCAATATGTAAATAACCTTAGGAGGTAACACAATGAGTACATTTGGATTAACACCATACAGAACAATGGGGAAAAATCTTAGACCCTATAGCATTTCGGATACACTATTTAGCGACGACTTTCTTAAGAGTTTTTTTGGCAGAGACCTCTTACCATCTCAAATGAAGATTGATGTAAAAGATGAAGGGGATAAGTATGTCTTAGAAGCAGAGCTTCCCGGAGTCAGCAAGGAAGACATCAATATCGAAATCAACGACGGTGTACTAACCTTAAGCACACAGTTTGATTCACAGAAGAGTGAAGAAAAGGACAATTATGTCTATAGAGAAAGAAACTATGGTTCTCAATGCAGATCATTTTCTTTGGACAACATCAATGATGAGAAAATCGATGCAAAGTATCAAGACGGTATCTTAGTTATCGATCTTCCAAAAATGGAAGAGGCCAAAAAGCTAACAAGATCAGTTGATATCAAGTAAAGGTTGTATTTGCAAGTATATACAATTTCATGTATAATACACTACAAATCATATAAAAGCTTTGATGCGGAAAAGTAACTAAAACAATTTATCTACAAGAAAGCAGTGCCCTCGGCTGAAAGCACTGTGATAATATTTTTAGCCAAGTGCCCCGTAGTAGCAGTCTTGCAGAAAGAAAGTATGCAAGAACGTCTGGGAAACGTTATACACCCTCATGAGTGCCTAGAAATATTTTAGGAAATGAAGTGGAACCGCGACAATAATGCCGCCTTCATACAAATGAAGGTGGCTTTTTGATATAATTTAATATATCAAGCAACTACATACATTGAAAAATTAGAAACATGACACGATCATAGGAGGAATATATGAAAATCGTTAAAGATATCAAGGCAGTACTGGAGCGCGACCCTGCAGCACGGAATGCATTTGAAGTGCTATGCTGCTATCCCAGTATACATGCTATCATATGGTATCGTATCGCCCATGTATTTCATAAAATAAAGCTAAAATTCATTGCACGTTTGATGAGCCAGACAACGCGCTTTTTTACAGGCATAGAAATTCATCCGGGAGCAACCATTGGTACAGGCTTTTTTATAGACCATGGTATGGGTACAGTTATAGGCGAAACGTGTGAGATTGGAAACAATGTGACGCTGTATCAAAATGTTACCTTAGGTGGCACAGGAAAAGATCATGGCAAGCGACACCCCACAATTGGAAACGATGTCTTAATCGGTGCAGGTGCCAAAATATTAGGCCCATTCAAAGTTGGTGATGGCGCAAAAGTTGGGGCAGGTGCAGTAGTACTCAATGAAGTTCCTGCATGGTGCACAGTCGTTGGTAATCCGGGGAGAATGGTACGATGCTTTGGACAAAAGACAGAAGTGCCGGAGGCGAAAATGGATCAAATACATCTGCCTGATCCGATTAAAAATGAGTTGGAATTAATGCACGAGCAGATATCTCATATACAAAAGCAACTCAACAAAATGAGCAAGGAGCAATAAATGAAGATATACAATACTATGACTCATTCATTGGAAGAATTTGTCCCCGTAGAAAAAGATCATGTCAAGATGTACGCCTGTGGACCCACAGTCTACGGCTACATTCATGTGGGCAATGCACGGCCACTTATTGTATTTGACACATTGCGCAATTATTTCAAGTATCGTGGATACAATGTTACTTTTGTGCAAAACTTCACAGATATTGACGACAATATGATCAATAAAGCACATGAAGAAAATATGAGTGTGAAGGAAGTTGCCGACAAATATATAGCAGCCTATGAAAAAGATGCAAAAGCACTAAACGTTGGGGATGCAGATATTCATCCAAAGGCTACAGAGCATATCGGAGATATCATAAAGATTATCAAAATACTTGAGGAAAAAGGCTATGCTTACAAGACAGAAGATGGCGTATATTTTGATACATTGGCATATGAAGGATACGGAAAGCTAACAGGAAGAAAGCTTGAAGACCTCCTTGACGGTGCGCGTGTGTCGGTGGATGAAAAGAAGAAAACACCCAGTGATTTTGCGCTGTGGAAGAGCGAGAAACCTGGAGAACCCAGTTGGAGCAGTCCTTGGGGCAAGGGAAGACCGGGTTGGCATGTCGAGTGCTCTGCGATGAGCATGAAGTACTTGGGAGACACATTTGATATCCATGGCGGGGGAATTGATCTTGTTTTTCCGCATCATGAAAATGAAAT
>JAGLOK010000092.1 GCA_023139005.1 Clostridiales bacterium
CTGAAATGCTGATCGCAGCTCGTGCCATGCAGGCAGGTTTGAACCTCTTAAAACCATCGCTTGCAGAAGAAGGTGTTGAAACAGCTGGTACCGTTGCGATAGGTACTGTGAAAGGCGACCTTCATGATATTGGAAAGAACCTTGTTGGCATGATGCTTGAAGGAGCAGGTTTTGAAGTTATTGACCTTGGTACAGATGTAAAACCTGAAGCATTTGTTCAAGCTGCAATAGATAGCGGTGCAAACATAATTGCCCTATCAGCACTTCTTACTACAACAATGGTAAATATGAAAGCTGTTATTGATGCCTTTGATGCAGCAAGCAAACGCGACAGTGTTAAGATTATGATTGGTGGAGCTCCTGTAACAGATAATTTTGCAAAAGAAATTGGTGCAGATAGTTATACTCCTGATGCTGCTACAGCCGCAGAAGTTGCACTTGCATACGTACAATAGAATTCACTATTAATAAAGAAGATAATAGCATTCTTAATTAGTTCCTAAAAAGGACAGAGATATCCAGCTTATGCTGTAGGTCACTGTCCTTTTTTTGAAATCTGATTATTTTCCAAACATCGAAACATCACTTTGTAAGTTGCATTATCTAAAGAAAATAAAGATAGGTTTGCACTTTCTTGGGTTCAATCGGTTTGTACTGGGTGATTTAGAAGTTTCTTATGACTGAGGTCTATTCCCAATGCACCAATGGGTGCAGTAATGACTATCGAGATGACTGCTATAGTGAGTATTAAATTGCCTGAAGCAACACCTGCTGCAAGTGGTAGCGCACCAATCGCTGCCTGTACTGTTGCTTTTGGGATAAAGGAAATCACACAAAACAGTCTTTCATTTCTGTTTAAACTTGTTCCTATTAAACTAAGATAAACGCCTATAACCCGCATTAACAGTGCCCCTATCAAGACAACAAGTACCATGCCCCCAACACCTGTTGCGTAGGTTAGATCAAGCGCTGCACCTATGAGCACAAACAGCATAAGTTCAGCTGCTATCCAAATCTTCTTAAACTTATTTGAGAGTCTATGCGCAAGCTTTGGATATGATTTCAGTATAGTTGCACTTGCTGCCATAACGGCAATCAATCCTGAAATGGGAACGATGTTCGTTAGCACACTTTCAAGTGTTATGAATAGGAAGGATACACAAAATAGCACAATGACTTTGACGGTATCTTTCATGTGAAACTTCTTGAAAAACTGAGCAAGTCCGATACCTACTATGATGCCTACTGCAACACCTAACAGTATTGATATGGGAACTCTGATGAAGCTTGACAAGGCAAATCCTTCACCACCATATGTACCGATAAACGATGCGAATAAAACTATGACGTACACATCGTCTACAGAGGCGGCAGCCATGATCATATGAGGTATGGACTTGTCTTTACCGTAGCCATCTTTCATGAGCTTGAGCATCCGCGGTACGATGACTGCAGGAGACACTGCAGCGAGTACTGTTCCCATGATTGCAGCTTCAAGCAACGGTATGCCTAGAAGCAAGGGAGCGAGTATCATGACTGCTATAAGTTCTAAGGTTGCAGGGATAAAGCACAACAGTATTGCAGGGCGACCCACTTTCTTTAGGTCCTTCAAATCCAGTGCGAGTCCTGCTCGAGTTAGTATCACGATGAGTGCGAGTTCTCGTAAGTCAGATGATATTGCAAGTATCTGTGGGTCGATTAGGTTCAGTACGTATGGGCCTAGAACTATACCTGTTATCAACATACCAATTAGACCTGGTAGCCTAAGTAGTTTGAATATTTTATTGAGTGTCAATGCGCATAAAAAAATAAGCGCAAGGCTTGTTAGCATATTCTCCCCCAGTGTTTGCAAACCTACTGTTTAGTGAGTTTACCGTTATTTATTCTGCATAATATTCATTGTCTCTACATTCATCCAGTAGTGATCTGATGTATTTCCAAAAGGTTTCTGAACCTTCTTGAATCTTCTTTTGATTGACATCAAGCACTTGATTTTCTTTGATGTTATGTTCTTTCCAAGTGCCACCTTGGTTGAAGTAATTTTGGATAATGGGTTCTGCCCTATCGATGGCAGCTGCAAACTTCGCTTCGGGCGTTGTGCGCGCCTCAAACTCCTGCCATATCGAGATGAGCTCCTCTTTTTGATCATCAGGTAGCATACCATAGATACGATTGGCACACGCCATCTCCTCTTGTTCTTTTTCCTCTGGGTTGATGTCATAGACGATGGTGTCGCCTGCATCAATTTCCACGATATCGTGTATCAGAACCATCTTGATTACTTTGGATACATCGACGGGTTCATTTGCATATTCTGATAGGATCATCGCGATCATCGCAAGGTGCCAGGAATGCTCAGCATCATTTTCATGCCTGCTTCCATCAAATAACTTTGTTTTTCTGATGATTGATTTGATTTTGTCTATCTCATAGATGAACTTCATCTGCTGTTGGAATCTTGTATCCATTGCTACCTCTTTTGCCTAATTTAATATCTAGTATATCATATTGTTGTTTATTTTGAATAGAATTTTGAAATACAAAAGGGTAACAAATGTTAACATAATATAATTTGTGCAATCTGAAGAATTACCTTGACAGACAGAGTAATTTGGTTTATTATTACCCTATGTGATATAGTAATCTGGTAGAGTAATATATGTATTGCATGCGCATTAAAACATCTGAGGTATGAAATGAGTATTCTGAAAAATCAAGATCTGTCCAAGGGCGAAGAAATCGCCAATTCCATAACCCACGGCATCGGTGCACTATTGAGCATCGCGGCGTTGACTCTGCTGATTGGCACGTCGCTGTCACATGGGAGTTCTGCTGACATCGTCGGTGCTATGATCTTCGGCATTAGCATGCTTTTGCTATACCTAATGTCTACCTTTTGTCACGCGTTCGCTCGCAAGGGTGGCACGGTGCGCAAGGTGTTTCGCATATTGGACCATAGTGCGATTTATCTGCTCATCGCCGGGACGTACACGCCATTTTGCCTGACGATGATTGGGGGAACCCAGGGGATTACCATTTTGACGATTCAGTGGGTGCTGGCGTTTATCGGGATTCTGTTTCGCTCGCTTTTTTATAATCGTTTTATCGCTGTTCACGTTGCGATTTACCTCATCATGGGGTGGATGATTGCGTTTTTCATTCCCATTATTTATCCTTTAGTCTCGCCTATTGGCTTGGTGCTTTTGGCGATTGGTGGACTTTTCTACACGATTGGGGTGTTGTTTTACGCGATTCGGATGTTTAAATTTCACCACATGGTGTGGCATCTTTGTGTGTTGGGCGGAACCGCCTGCCATTTCTTTATGATCTACCTCTATGTGCTTCCGCGCTGATGCGCTTTCGCACAGTCGATTAAAATGAAGTGAATTTTAATCGAGGGTCTTACAAAACACAAAAAATTCGCTTCGTTCATGCTTTTTTATGTTTTGCGCTTACTGAGTGCTTGTATATAACTAATGATTGAAACCCTCGAAGTGAATTCGAGGGTTTTTGTTGCGCGGTGATTATTTTAATAAATGCATCTTGCGAGATGAAGTCCTTCGGAACGGGAATTTGCGCTTACTGAGTGCTTTACAAAAGCTTATAAATAAGTACATTGATATAACAGCATCATTCAGCCATTATATTAAATAGAGGTAGTTTTATGAAAAAAGTAATTATTATCGGATCAGGGATGGGCGGGTTGGCTGCAGGAATCCATGCTAGACTCAATGGGTTTGAAACTGAAATTTTCGAAGCGCACAGCAAAGCAGGCGGACAATGCACCAGTTGGAAACGCAAGGGGTATGTCTTTGACGGATGTTTGCATCATTTCGGTGGATTTGCACCAGAGTTGGCATTTTATGATTTTTGGAAAACACTTGGGGTCATTCCATGCGAACAGGTGAACATAAAAGAATGTGTAAGTGCTGTGAGCCCTGAGGGTGTATATTTCCACGATTATTATAACCTAGAGAAATTATCTTCCCACATGAAATCATTGTCACCCAATGATTCCATAGTAATTGATGAGTACATTCGCCGTATCGAGTTATTTCAAAAGGGTGACCCGTTTGGTTCAATACTATTAGGTACTACTTGGGATAAAGTTTCCTATCTCCCCTATTTTATAAAGAGGTTAAAGTACTTTAAAGATACATTAAAATCTTTTGGTGAACGATTTGAACATCCATTGCTTAAAAAAGCTTTTCCTTTGTTGAATTATTCATTACCTAATATACCGCTATTTTTCTATCTCAGTAAGCATATCTCAGAAGATAAGGGCGGTATGGACTGGCCTAAGGGTGGCTCTATTACAATTTCAAACAACATTGTAAATAAGTATCAACAATTGGGTGGCGTGATTCACTATAATAAAAAGGTGAAGACCATTACAACAAAGAATAGTCAGGCAGTCGGTGTAATACTTGAAGATGGGTCTGCTCATCAGGCTGATTATGTCATATCCAATGCTGACGGCAGAAAGACAATCATGGACATGTTATCAGGTAAATACACCAATGATAAAACCCTGCAATACTGCAAACCACAAGACGACGAGTTAAGATCCTTTGCTGTGATGGTCTTTATAGGTGTAAAGAGAGATTTATCAAGTTATCCTTCATCATTAATTATGTTTCTAAAAGAAAAGGTAGAAGTAGTCGGGGAGCAAATAGAGCACCTTGATCTGCAGATATATGGATATGATCAAAGCATGGCTCCTGAAGGCAAGGGCGTAATCAAAGTAGAATTGTTCTCAAAACGCTCCTATTTTGATAAACTATCATCTAATAAGAAACAATACGAGCAAGAAAAAGATAAGGTTGCAAAGCAAGTGATTGCACTATTGGAGCAACAATTTCCTAACCTTAATGAGGATGTTGAAGTTGTCGATGTAGCAACGCTTTCCACATGGGAGCATTTCATGCATGGTACTGATGGCTTTGATAACTTTCCAAATAAAAAATCCTCTATCCTAGGTGCTATGTTTGGCGATGTTTCCATGTACACGCTTCCAAAGCTTACAAACTTCTATTTTGCAGGTGGTTGGGTGACTTCTGCTGGGGCACTGATATTGAATGCTAAATCGGGGAGAACTGTGATACAGAAAATCTGCAAGGACTGTGGTGTGAAGTTTAAGAGGTAATGCGATTCGCTCAGAATAAAGTGAATCCTGAGCGAGGGTCTTGCATTTTCTTTTTTTTATTGCAGGGATAAATAACTTAATCTTTGCTATAATTGTCTCGAGGTGAGATGCATGGAGTTGATTACACAAATAAATAAGGCATTAAAGTACATTGAGGAAAATATAAAGAACGATATAGATTATAGTATCATCTGCAAAATATGTTGCTGTTCTTTACCTAAAATACAGCAAATATTTTTATTTACTTGTGGTATATCAATTTCTGAATATATTCGAAAAAGAAGAATGACAGTTGCGGCACACGAAATAATGAACACTAAAGTTAAAGTAGTTGATTTAGCCTTAAAACTTGGCTATAACTCGCCTGAATCATTTACTAGAGCATATAAGTTATTTCATGACGTTACTCCAACAGATACTCGTAATAAAAAATCCTATAAAGAGTATTTTCCCATCTCAAAACAATTACAAGTTTATGGAGGAGATAATAAACTGGGTAATGAGCCTATAGTATTAATCGAGACAGAAAGATTGAAAATCAGGAAATTCAAATCCGATGACTGGAAAGATTTATTAGACATCGCTATTTCAAAAGAAAATTCACAATTTGATTCCCGTGACCATAAGTGGCCGACAGACGAAGTAGGTATTAAAAACGCTTGTGAATATTTCGCAAAAGAAAATCAATTTTGGGCGGTAGAAGTAAAAGATTTAGAAAAAGTGATATGCTTTGTTAACTTTAATTATATTGATGAAAATCGAAAGCTGGATATAG
>JAGLOK010000093.1 GCA_023139005.1 Clostridiales bacterium
TTTTGCTAAATTTTCGTTATTTCTTTCAAATCAATTTCTTATAGATAGATGGTCCCAAATATTTATATGAGTGCATTTTGTTGATCAAGCTTTCTGAGTGCCCGATAAACAACAATCCTTCGTTTACAATGTTCTCATAAAATTTATTGATTAATGTCTCTTGTACATCCCTATCAAAATAGATCATCACATTTCTACAAAATATAATGTCAAAATTACTCTTAAAGTTAAAATCTTGCATCAAATTGAAGTATCGATAACTAATACTTTTCAAAATGGTATGCTTTAGTTGATACCCATTATGTGTTTTTTTGAAATATTTCATCAAATAATATTTAGAGATACCTTCACATTCACCGTCTGTATATGAGCCTTTCATGGCTATCTTCAAAACTTTGCTACTTATATCTGTTGCCAGTATCTTTATACTTATTCTTGGATCAAGGCATTCTTTGAGTACCATGGCAATAGTTGCAGGTTCTTGTCCTGAGGAACTGGCTGCACACCATAGTCTTATTTCATTATTTTGCATGATTCTTGGATTTGACTTAAGAAATTCCTCAATATTATCTTTTAAATACTCAAAATGTGCATTCTCTCTAAAAAACTCAGTAGTATTTGTTGTAATCGTATTTATGAAGTCTTGTACATGCTTGGTATCATTTATGTTTGTAATGAGATCAAAGTACTCGTCATAGCACTCCACAGAATGTCTACGCATGAGTTTTTGTATCTTCATGTGAAACATTTCTCTTTTTGAAGGTGATATGCTAATACCTGTTTTATCATATAGCAAAC
Source organism: Clostridiales bacterium (assembly GCA_023139005.1). Classification (GTDB taxonomy): domain Bacteria; phylum Bacillota; class Clostridia; order Christensenellales; family UMGS416; genus JAGLOK01. Next base: position 799 of record JAGLOK010000093.1, read on the forward strand.
CACTATAGGACTTAAAGTGTCTCTCCTTAAACATTGTCAATACCCCTCACCTCATACCACACTACATCATTTTTATCTTGATGCATATTTCTATTCTATACTATGAATATCGACTAATTTTGGCTCAAACTTAATACTGTTCACTTATAATTTACACGCCCCGAAGGTTGCATTATTTCACGAATCAGAAATAAAAATTATAGCCTCTCTCTTAGTTCGGTTGTTTAATAATCTCTGTAATTCTCACACCATAGCTATCGTCTATTACAACGACCTCTCCTACAGCAAACAATACACCATTTATCATGATATCAACCATTTCTCCTGCAACTCTATCCAATACAATTACTGAACCGGTAGTAAATCCTAATATCTCTTTAATACTCTTTTTACAGCTACCCAATTCTACTGTTACATGTAGTGGAACTTCCATGATTAGTCCCATATTATCTTTGTCTTTTTGTGGAGGTGTTCTGTTTGATACTCCATCAAACGACTGGTACTCAACAGCTTTAACTCCAATCACATTTTGTTCTTTATTAGGATATACCGGAGCAGTCCCAGCACTTGGTACTTCTGCAACGGGCGGTGCCTGTGCTATTTCCTTAGCTGGTTGTGGTGTTGGTTCTGGTTGTTCCTCTTCTTCTAATATCTTCTTTAGGATCTCTTTTCCTGATTCATAAGGGATGATCTGCATAATTTCACTGACTAATAAATCTTCAATTTCCATAGTAAAGCTGATTTTTATGGTGATGTCATCCTTATTGATAAATTCTGATAAGCTCGGGTTTTCTAAATTAACAGTTTTTAAGCTTGGTGTCGAAATATTGATTGTTCTTCCCAAAATATTAGCAAGTGCAGTCGATGATGATCCTACCATCTGATTCATAACTTCACCGATTGCGCTGAAAGCTAACTCATCGAGTTCAGCACCTTCTTCTACATTTCCATCTCCGCCCATCAAAAGATTAGTGATTAATAAAACATCCTCTTGTTTTAGAATAAAAATGTTATACCCTGATATTCCTTCTGTATACGCAACCTCAACTGCAATAAATGGAGTTTTAAATTCCTGAATGTGATCAGATATTCTTCCTGTTGACACCTTTGGTGTGGTAATACTCACCCTTTTACCCAATATTGTATTTAGTGTTGTAGCACATGTTCCCATGCAAATATTACCAATCTCACCCATTGCATCATTTTCTTCTCCGTTAAGAGTTTTCATTTCTGCATCAGCGACAACAGGTGTTTCACTCTGAGTGTCCTTATTCATCATGGAATTAATTTCTTCTTGCGTCATCATATTAATCGTCATCCTCCCTGAAAATATCCGTTATTTTCACTGCATATTTAGATCCATGTGTACCCACCATACCCTTAATTTTAGACATGTGTTCTATCTTTACTGTAATTGGCTTATTCACATTGTGGTCAATTCGTATCACATCGCCAACTTGCAGGCTCATCACTTCTTTTATGGTTGCTTTTGTATTGTCAAATACCGAGTGAAGTGTCAAAAATGTATTCGATAGTTGACTGTTCATCTTATCATTTTCAACGTCAAATTCTTTGTTTTTCGCACTATCTGAATACCATTTTTTCATAGCGAGTTTTTTCAGAACAGGCTGAATCGCAATATGTGGGATGCAGATATTAATTGTGTCTGATATTTCCCCAATTGCAACATTCAATGTGATAATTGCAATCGGTTCATTACTTTCAACAATTTGTGCAAACTGAGTACTTGTCTCTATTCTATCGTATCGTGTTTCTATCTTTATTACTTTATCCCAAGAATCATCAACAAGCTTCAACATACTACGAACAATACGTTCAAGAATTGAAAGTTCAATTTCTGTGAACTGTTTATTGCTGTCATTATCTTGTCCAATTCCACCAAATAATCGACTAATAATTTCATATGATATCGTTGGTGATACTTCAAACAATATATTTCCCTGCAATGGTGGCATTTTTGCAATTGCAAGAATTACTGGAGATGGTATTGAGTTATTGAATTCAGAAAATGACTGCTCTTCAATAGATACAACTTCCACTTCACATAATGCTCTAAGTTTTCCTGATAAGAATGTTGCAAGTCGCCCTGCGTAGTTTTCATATATCAAAAGAAGCGTCCGCATTTGTTCTTTGGGAAACTTATTTGCCGTCTTAAAATTATAAGAACGTACATTCGATAGACTATTCTCTGCTTCTACTTCATTGCTTGTTTCTTGTAGGTCGTCTTCCCCAGAAGTTATCGCTTGAAGTAGTTCATCTATTTCTTTTTGGGATAGTACTCCGCTCAATTTGTTTCTCCCATGTCCTTTAGTTTCGTATTATTGAAGTACGTAGTCATTGAAGTATATGGTCTCGATGTAATCAATACCCATTTCGCTTTTTATTTTTTCAACAATCTCTGTTCGCAGCTCATCTTCAATACCTGCTGTTCTGAGCTCTTCTTCAGTCTTTTCTCGTAGTGTAAATACAATCACGTCTCGGATGATATGATTATTATCTGTAAGAAATACCGCCTTATCTTTTTGGTTCAACTCCAATACTATTGTAGTTTTCAACAAATATTTGCTATCTTTTACATTCGTCACAAAGAACGCTCCCGGAACATAGTATTCTCTTATGATTTCCGGTGGTTTGTTCTTTGATATCACGATAAAGGCAGTTACTCCACCTGCGACAACAATCACTGCAACAATGATAATTATAATCTTTTTCATTTATATCCCCCTAATCTTTCTTATTGACACTTTCTATCAAAAAGTCCACTCGCCTGTTTTGCGCCCTTCCCTCAATGGTATCATTAGTCTCAATGGGATGATACTCCCCGTACCCAACAGCTGAGAATTTCTCGTTAGCGATGTCCGAGGTTCTTAAGAAATACTTAAGCACAGTTACTGCCCTGCCTATTGAAAGCTCCCAATTGCTCTGAAACTCCTCTGTATGTATACGTCGATCATCAGTATGTCCTTCTATTCGTATCATCTTGATAATGCTCTCATACTCTTCAAATATATCCGAGACTTCACTTAACATAATCATCGCTTCTTGCTTTATGAACGCTTGCCCTGAATTAAAAAGTGTCGAATCGGTAATGTGCAATACAATGAATTCATCTTGCATTACAACATTTAGTTTCATATCAATTCCTTTTTGTTGTATATGTGTTGATATTTTTTCAAACAACTCATCAAACTTCATCTTTGTTTCATCCACATTGCTTTCAGGGTCGATTGTAGGCTGTGGTTCTGCTACTCCCTCTGTTTCTTCCTCTGATTCCTTTTCAACTTGATCCACCTGTTCTTCCGGCATTCCGTCTTCTTCGTCTTTTCTCCTAGACTCTGGGCCCACCCTGTTTGGATCCAAAGCTTGTATCGCCACAAATGGTGTTCCAGACATAGAGCTTACCAATCGATCCCATTTGATTGCATCAATTGATGAAAACGAATATAGCAAAACAAATAACGTTAACACCAACGTTATCATATCCCCATAGGTTGCAAGCCAGGCGGGTACGCCTTCGTCTTCTTGCTTTTTTTTGGGCGCTCTTGCCATATCTTTGTCCTACTCCGCCTCTGTCTCTTCCTCGTCCTCTTCTACGTCGACATCCAGTTCTTTTTTTGACACAAATGCAGTCAGCTTGTCTTTTATTATTCTTGTATTTTCACCATCTTGGATAGATAGTAGTCCTTCTAATAGTAATTCCATCTCCATGCTCTCGCTCGCAGTATTAGTTTCTAGTTTTTTTGCAATAGGAGAGAAAATTAAGTTTGCAAGTAATGCACCATAAAATGTTGTAACCAAAGCAACTGACATTGCAGGCCCCAACGCATCTGGATCATTTAAGTTCAACAACATATTAATCAATCCAATGAGAGTTCCAATCAAACCAAATGCTGGAGCGTATGTTGCCATAGCTTTCATTACACCTTGACCTACTTCGTGTCTTTGTTGCAGGAAATGAATCTCTGTTTCTAATATATCTTTAAGCAATTCAGTATCTACACCATCAACGATGAGCATTATTCCCTTCTTCAAGAAATTATTATCAATGTCTTGCACTGCATCATCTAGTGCTAACAATCCCTCTCTTCGTGCAATATTTGCAATATTGATTATCATATCTATATCTTTTTTTAAATCAATCGTGCTCTTTCTGGTAATGTTTTTCATGATAACTGGAATTGATTTAAGCGTTTTTGCATCAAAAGATACAATAGTTGCTGCAATAGTACCGCCAACAACAATGAAAATTGCACCTATGTTTATAAAAGCAGACAGCGGTCCGCCGATGAGTATGGATACAACTATACATACTAAGCCTACAGCGAGTCCTATAATTGATGTTAATTCCAAAACTTGTCTCCTCTTCTAACTTCTGTTTCTATTTAATAACTTTTATACCGTGTGCTTTTTGCTTGAACTCCAATGTCAAAGATATAATCTCTTCTGTAGATTGTGATACGAGTATTTTTCTTCCCGATAGCATCGTTAATACAGTATCCGGCGTCTCTTCCATTTGTTCAATAAGCTCACAGTTAACATAGAATTCTCCTTTGTTTAGGTGACTTACCTTGATCATAGCATCCTCCGTTTTTTTATTTTAAGGGGAGTTTTTCACTACTCCCCTTAGTCATAAGAACTTAGCTTAGAGTTCCTATCTTTTTAGGTTAACCAGCTCTTCAAGCATCTGGTCTGTGGTTGTGATGATTCTTGAGTTTGCCTGGAATCCTCTTTGAGTAACTATCATATCTGTAAACTCATTTGCCAAGTCTACATTGGACATTTCCAATGTGCCTGGGTTTAGCTGTCCTGTACCACCACTTCCTGGTACACTATATATCGGATCACCTGAGTTTACTGTATTTCTATACATGTTCTGACCTACTTTTTCAAGACCACTTTGGTTAACAAAGGAAGTCAATACCATCTGTCCTAGTACATGCTTTGCATTCGTGGCTTTCTCTAGCCCCACAATGCCGCCGTTCTTGTTAATAGTTACATCGTAATAATCGGGATCAATGTTAATGTTGGTCAATATCGGGTCTCCTCCAACATCAAGTACAAGGGTACCATCTGTGTTCACTTCAAATCCCTGTACAAAGTACCCATTTGAGTTGACTAAGTTATTGTCCACGTCTGTATAGAAGTTGCCAGCACGAGTAAAGTTTACCTTACCGCCGTTGCTGACTCCAAAGTATCCGTCACCTTCTATTGATAGATCCAATGGTGCTCCAGTATATTGTGCTGCACTTCTAGTATGCAGTACATCAATGGTTGCCAATGTCATGCCCAGTCCGATTTGAAGTGGGTTAGTTCCGCCGCTGTCTGCACCGCTTGGTCCGGACGCTGGTCTGAGTGTTTGTGAGTATATATCTTGAAATATTACGCGGCTTGCTTTGTATCCTACTGTGTTTACATTTGCAATGTTGTTGCCGATAACATCCATTCTTGTTTGATGATTACGTAATCCGGTTACTCCGGAGTACAATGATCGCATCATAGTTGTTTACCTCCATAATTTATATAGTAAAGCTTTCTTGTTCTGATATTTCTTCTATGTGTGACAGTTCAACGTTTTCACCATTAATCGTTGCATAAATAATCCCTTGGTTGATGGTTATTTTCTCAACTATTCCAGTGATTGTTACTTCTTGTCCTTCTTCATCGGTTATCGTAGCTGTGACTACTTTTCCGATGAGGTTTGCACTTTGAAGTATGTTTTCATCTGTCGTTGTGTCTGTTGGCATTGAATCCATAACTGCAGTAACTGCAGAAGTCTCGTACGTTTCATCTCCAATAAGAAGATAATCAATACCATCTTGCTTAACAATTCCTTCCACTTTTCCAAATACTAGCTCAACTTCTTCCTGACCTTCGCCTGCTGTATCTACATACACATACTTTCCAATGAGGCTATAAGCTTGACTGGATGCAAATCCAGTGTTCAAATTCGATAGCTGCTCAAGCATAGAAAACTGTGCAAGTTGTGCAATGAATTCTGTATCACTTGTAGGTTCCAACGGGTTCTGGTTTGCAAGCTGTGTAACAAGGATGTTCAAAAAAGCATCTTTGTCCAAATTGTTCTTGACTTGCCGATTTTGCAATTCTTCAAGAGTACGAAGACTACTTGTAGGGTCTGCTCCAATACTTTGGTTTATCTGCATTTGTTATCCTTCCTTTCATGCGCTAAATTCAACTGAACTGTTCCGTATGGAAAGTTCCTGTAAGTCTGGTATTGCATTATAGGTCAGTTCCTCAAATTCCTTATCTACTGCCATTATTGATCTGAGATTTTTCTTGCCATCTTGCTTTTGCCAGTCTTTTCTTTGAAACTGCCCGTCTGTGCTGCTTGACATTGGGTTTTCATATACCACTTCGATGTGTGACATATTCACGCCTTTTTCCTTCAGCATTTCACTAAGTGTCGGAAGTTGGTCTGATATGAGACCCTTTACATATTGATCTCCGGCCTTTATATGCGCCTTAATACCGTCACTTTCTATGATGAGTTTAATGCTTAGCTTTCCCAAAAATTCCGGTTTAAGCGTAACGTTAAACTCTTGCTTGCCATCAATCGTTCGCGCCGTCATTTTTTCTGCAATCCTTGATACATTTTCAGCCATATTCTTTGACGATACTTGTTCAATATCCAGCTTTGATACAGTTTCTCTGGTTTTCTGTATTTCGTTTGAGTTCTTGAAGATCATTCGGGTGTTTCCTTTTATAGATTCATCCAAGTTTTCTAATCTAGTCTTCCCTTTTTGTTCTTTAAATCCTACTTTATCCACCTTGTTAATGTTTGCTTGTTTTAAAGCAGTTTTAATCATAAACATAATCTTATTCGGTTCCACCTTGGTGATATCCTGCTTTGTGTCATTCTGCTGTGTCATTTCGCCGATTAAGTTATTATTTACTCCCTTATTGTTAATATTATCGAAGGAGCATTGATACTCATTAACCAATTTTACAATCATTTCTTCCATTTGCTTTACTGTTATATCATTTTGGTCAATCTTGGGCATCCTTGCAATTTCATCAGAAAACATTCCAAGTATTCGATTATTGTTTTGTGTATCCCCTTTATTAGGGTTTACACTTGATAAAACAAAGTCTGATATCTTTTCAATATTTTCATCCGTGTTGTAGTCCAGCAATCCGAATCCTTCGATAATGCTAACAATTCTATCTACTAGGTTTTCTAGTTTAGAATCGCAACATCTGCTGTCCTCTTCGTCGTAACCGTTATCTGTTTTTTCTACATTCAACTCGTATATTCTGCCAAGTCCATTGTTCTTAAGCATATTCAATGCATTCATATTTGAAAGTGTTGGCAATACATTGGTTGGTTTATCTTGTTTAGCTGTTTGACTTGACATTAGGAAACGAAATGTTCCAGTTGGTTCTTTGTTGAGTATTTTTTCAATTGGGTTACTCTGAAGTTCGTTGTTTGTTACTGTATTTAAAGCAATTATAGTTTTCACCTCCTTTCAATTTATTTATTAAATCATATAAAAAATCCTTTCTTTATATGGAATAATCTACTCTGCTGGTGGTACTTCATCTATCAAAATCAGAGATAGAACTTCTGCTGCAATTTTATAGTCCATGAAGTTTAGTACTTCAGATGCTTTTTCACTGTCCATATGTGTTAAAAGCTTAGTAATGGCATCCGCATCACCCATTTGATCAATTGCTTTTGCCGCTTTTTCTGCATCCATCATCTCAAACATAGTAACTGTTGCACTGAATTCTTTGTTCTCGAGGTCTACTTCATTTTGAAGATCTTCTAGTTCTTTTTTCTTTTTGGATTGCTGTTCTTCAATTTTAGTAAGCGCTGCCTCTTTTTCTTCTAATTCTTTTGTAACTTTGTTGTTGGTAAATATAATACCGTTTTGCTCTTCTTCTTTGGCAACGACATCTAGTCTCCTAGTTTCCAGCTCTGCTAATTGTTCTTCTGTTGGCTTATCCAATTCTAATACTTGGGCTAAGATTTGTTTACTGCCTGCAACATCAAAGTACAACACTGCAACTACAACAATTATAATTACAAGTAATAATATGCTAAAGATTGCACCACCTGATGATTTCTTCTTCTTTTTCTTTTTAACCACTTTTTTTGATACAGATCTATTTTTAGTAGTTTTGTTTTTTTGCGTTGGTGTTTTTGATTGTTCTTGCATACATCCCCCCCTATGAAGCAATGATCTTGTAGGATACAATATCTTCAATTATCTTATCTTCTTCTTTTCTAACCTCAGACAAGTACTCGTCATACTGTTTTTTTCTTAACTTATCCAAAGATTTTAGTTCTCTCAGCGTCTCTATCTGTGCTTTAATACACTCATTCTTCTTAATGTTTTGTGCAAGAATTTTTTCATTTTGATGTGTTTTATGTTCTGCAATTTTCTTGAAATAATGATTATAATGATTGAGTTTATGTGCCTGGATTGAGCCGCTCAAATCTTTTACATATGAAGATTTTGTATCTGCTAGGTCACGATTCAATTCATCAAGTTTATTGTGCAGCTCTTGCAAGCGTGATTCTATTTTTCTCATATGTCTTTTATGTTGTTTTTCTTCAATCTTTTTTATTCCATATAAAGATTGTAATGTGAAATTAAATTGTCTCATTGTGTACTTCTCCTGTCATATATATTTTCAAGAAGTTCAATTGTCTCCTCTATTGTGAAATTTTCTCCGACTTTTTGCTTAAGCAATTCATGAATT
>JAGLOK010000094.1 GCA_023139005.1 Clostridiales bacterium
CAAGACATCCTTGGGCAATATGGCGACAAACTCGTTGCATTGCATCTGCACGATAACGATGGCAGTGCAGATCAACACAATATGCCAGGCGAGGGAACTATCAGTTGGCATCATATAACTGCAAATCTCAGAAGATTACAGTACAAGGGCTCCATCTGCCTTGAAGTTGTCGATCAATACAACAATGAATCCAACTACAATAGTGCCATGGCATTTCTGCATCGCGCCCAAAGAAAAGCACAGAAGTTTGCAAGGAAGATATCTCGCGAATAATATCTGACTCCAAATAAAAAAACCTTTGAGCGTTTTGCATATTACAACACACTACACTTGTACTTTTTGCGACTACCACATTATGATATACTAAAACCATGCCAACATACGATACACATTACAAGAAAGAAAACTATTTTGGCGCGCCCTACAGTGAGCTCATCGCATCATAAAACAATCGGGAGTCAAACACACTATACTAAAGCAGCAGTATGTAGCTTATCCCGATTACAATTCAGATTTCCATATGTTGATTTTACAAAAGATTTAGTCTGCGAAGAACGTCGCCAGTTTCGCCTTTATTTGTTCCATATCGCATATCATCACAGTGCTCATATCAGTGTCTTCCAGTTCAAATTCACTATCTTCAGGTAGACGCAGTGTCTCAGGATCACTGCCGCGTGATAAAGCCACTAGCTCTGCAAATGCATGATAGTCAGCTTCTTCAACCGTGAAGTACATATTTGGTTGCATTTTTTTGAGTAAGGTTACCAGCTCATTAGGGGATGCCTTGCGCAATACTTCGATGTATTCCATCTTGTGTTTTACGCTACGCTCTCGGATGTATGTGTTCATCAATCGAATGACTGTATGGCTTACGTCGGTCGCTTGCATGATTCTATTAGGGAATGAAAAGACCATGGCGAGAACTTGGGAGCCGGTCAACAGCATCTCTCCTGCATCATCGAGTTTATCAGGTGTCTTGATATTGGGAGCTAAGTATTTGATGGTATCAGTCGATGCGTTGTAGCTGCCATCTCTGATGATCTCTTTGGGTACATCGCTTGTAACACCACCGAGGTTATCGATTGCCATCTCGAGTGCATCAAAGTTTACGATCATGACGTTGTCAAATGTCAATCCCAGTGCTTCAGCTATTACAATAGGAAGCTCTGTAGGACCAAATCGATCGCCCATCATCATCATCATCGCAAGGGTATCTTCGCCTTCGATGGGAATGCCCATCAACCATGCGATGTCCACTACCTTGATGGTCTGATCTTTAGGGTCGAGTTCGACGATTAAGTCTGCATTGTTGTAGTCAAAGCCCTTTTCCTCGATAGGCAATGAATAGTCGCGTCCACCCATCACCGATATATAGATCAGTTGCTTTGGTGGGGGCTCAGGAGTGGGGGAGCTTGGGGGTGTATTGGTGGGAGTATCTTCTTTTTGCGAGTCTTCTTTATCATTATTTTTTTTATCAATTGCTTTTTTATCACAGGCAGTAAATGCAAATATAAGCGTGAAAACGAGTAAGATGATAAGTGCCTTGTGAAAGACTATCTTTGCGGATTGAGTCGATTTCATCAAATGAATCACCTCCTGAGAAAGTGGGGTAATAAATACTTTTTATATATAGGAGTATTATAACATATTTGCTACCGAATGAAACATTCGCTATCGCCGACTATTCATTATATAGTCGGCGAGTGTCTTACGATTTGATAAAAATTCAGAGCGTAGCACGTGTTTCATTTTGAAACACGCATTTCATGCATTTTGCCAAATCGCGCTTTTGTTGTACATTTGAAGAGTTTATTTGGACTTTCCCGGACAAGGAACGGGCGTTTTCTTCGAAAAGCATCTTTTCATGTCCGTGAAAGTCATTCGTCTTTTGCTTGCTTGATATTTGCTTTGTTTTACCTCCTAATGCGCATGTCCATAGGGGGATGTTTTATGAAGAATATTATTTTCTAACCCTTCTTATAATTTTTGTTGTAGTCGTAATAGTCTTATTCGTTTTAGAAGGTTCTTCATTGTCGTCTATCATAATGGCTTCTTCCTCTCCATCCTTTTCTACTGTCTTTACGGTTGTAATTATTTCATCAAAGAGGCTATTTGCTTTAGTAGACAAGGCAGTTGCGAGTTTATTACCTGCCAGACCCAAGATAATACCTAATGGTAATTGAAGATGTACGGTTTCCATCAATTTATTATCAGAAAAACCGCCAATTTCAAGTGTAACGACTCCAATGTTGATGAAAAGGAGAAATACGATACTCGAAACTCCAACAACAAATAATTGTGAAACTAGATTAAGCTTTGCTTTGTATATAACAATTATGTCTTTAAATTCAGACTTATCCTTGTTTGCTATATAGTAAAGCCACACACCAACCATCGCACCTGTAAAGACAAATAGGTAAGGAGAGAAGTAAAAGTAAGACAAAAAATTGCCCTTTGCTAATTTGATAACATCATTTTCCATAAACCAAAATACACAGGCTAAAACTGCTGCAATACCAGTAGCACTCCATGCCAATGTTGATAGAGACTTCGTGTGATCTTTTTTTATCATTTCACCTTCCTTTATCATAATTTTTTCTCTTAGCTTCCGAAGAGATTTTGTTGCATTCTCAGGTTTTGCATCTTCACTACTAAGACCTTTTTGCGCAATACTTAGAAGTTGACTAAAGTACTTGTTTTTTCTTTTGTTAGGAATAAAAACAGCGTCTTTCAAAATAATATTTGTTTCATCAATGAGTAATTTAAGGTCTTGTTGATCTTGAGGTATTTCAGTAGTTTCATTGCCGATTAATGTGATGATAAGAGTATAGCTATTACTAGCATCTGTTGTTACTTCATAGAAACCTTTAGCCATATCTATATCCTCCTCTACAATTTTTTGTCACAGTACCAACAATATCCTTCGTCAGTACTTAAACTTGCTAGTTTTGGATCAATACGCATCTCATCTATCCCCGATGGATTGTCTTCCAAGGAGAATGATGCTGGTATAGCTTCCATATGAGCATGCTTTTTAATAGCGTCCTCAAAAAACCCATCTTGTGGGAGTTGTATATTTGGAAATTTCTTTTGAAAAGCTTTTTTCTCTTCAGTTATGTTATCTAGGTGAGTTAATAAGTGAGTTAATTCAAGTAAAATAGCTTGTGCTTCAGGTGATTTGTCGCTTTTATCTTTTAGGTCGATCATGAGTTTGTCTAAATGTGGTGTCAACATAACGGTGTTCCTCCAATGTTAGTGTAACACTCTACCCTCGGGGGTATTATAGCATATATGAGGGCGAATGAAACATTCGCTTTCACCGACTATGAAGTGAATAGTCGGCGAGTGTCTTACAAAACATAAAAAACTCGTACCTCGTGCATTTTTGTGTTTTGCGCTTTTGATGTGCTTTTGAATAAGTTTATAAGGACTTTCCCGGCGCATGTCCGTGAAAGTCTTTCATCTCTTCTGTATATAAAACAAGAAGTACTATTCGGACATGGCTATCCCGTAACATATTCGTAACATAAAAATACGCAGACTCCCACCTTCTCTGTCTTGATTACTCCACATAAGTTTGAGATTTGCATGTCAAGGGTGAGCATAGCGAATTTATATACCCTTTACATGCAAATGAAAACTGATACCATTCCTGAAGACAGAAGAGAACTCTCATTGGCTTTCGCGCTATTACTAGTGCAATATTCATTTTGTTACCCCCTCCGGCGCATGTCCGTAGGGGGTTGTTTGGTTTTTTCTGCATAAATAATAATTCACACTAGAAAACCCATAATATGTAAAATAATTGACTGCAAAAAAACTGAGGAGTATAATCAAATTGTAAAAATATATAAGCAATAGAAAAGACTATCAAAGCTCTAGAATTTAATTAAGACTTATACCTACTTGATGAAAAGGAGCAAAAACATGAAACAATTTAATATCGACAAGGCTACTAATACACTAATACAATATATTGGTGAAGAATCATTCGCAGACGTAGAAATACCAAAAGGGATAGTGAGTATTGGTGAGTATGCGTTATCTGAATGTGAAACAGTAATGAGTATAACAATACCCGATAGTGTAACGAGTATTGGTGATAATGCGTTTGTTGAATGTTCTTATTTAACAAGCATAACAATACCCGATAGTGTAACGAGTATTGGTGAAAGAACATTTGCTTACTGTAAATCATTAATGAGTATAACAATACCCGATAGTGTAACAAGGATTGGTGAGGAGGCGTTTTGTGAGTGTGAAACATTAAGGAATATAACAATACCTAATAGTATAACAAGTATTGGTGATAGGGCGTTTTATGATTGCACATCATTACCAAGTATAACAATACCTAATAGTGTAACGAGTATTGGTGAAGCAGCGTTTGCTTATTGTAAATTATTAACGAGTATAACATTACCCGATAGTTTAGTGGATATTGATGATTATACGTTTAGTGAATGTAAATATTTAATGAGTATAACAATACCTAATAGTGTAACGAGTATTGGTGGAGCAGCGTTTAGTGATTGTTCATCACTAATGAGTATAACAATACCCGATAGTGTAACGAGTATTGGTGATAGTGCTTTTAATGAATGTGAATCATTAACGAGTATAACATTACCTGATAGTTTAGTGGATATTGGTGAGGAGGCGTTTAGGGGATGTGACTCATTAATGAGTATAACAATACCCGATGGTGTAACAAGTATTGGTGAATGGGCGTTTAGTGATTGTTCATCACTAACAAGTATAACAATACCCGATGGTGTAACAAGTATTGGTGAAAGAACATTTGCTTACTGTAAATCATTAACGAGTATAACAATACCCGATGGTGTAACGAGTATTGGTGAATGGGCGTTTTGTGGATGTGACTCATTAATAAGCATAACAATACCCGATAGCGTAGAGAGTATTGAAGATAATGTGTTTATGGATTGTGATGTTACTGTATATGTGCATAAGAATACAACACCTGCAAAGAGGATCAAAGATATAAAAAGTAATATTGAAGGAAGTGGGATATTAGAAATTTGCTATATTGCTGAATAGTATTGACAGACGGTGAAACTTTGTCTTGAAAATCGTCACGAACTCCGAATCATAGATTCTCGTGATTCCTGACGATTTTCGCTTTTGCTAGTTTGATATTCACTTTGCATACCCCCTTCGGCACATGTCTGAAGGGGGAAGTTATTTTCTTTCTTATTACTGAAAAGGAGCATAAACATAGCAGAGTTAATATTTTGTCTACACATATAAAATATAATAGCTGATTTTTATAACAATACTAAGCAGTACTAGCTGATTTTTTTGGTTTTCCATCTACTATAATCAACTTAATTTTATTTTTCATCTCTATGCTAAGCTTATTATAATATGTCAAGAATTTATTTAATTTTACGTCATTTCCTGTATTGATTATCAAGTAATAGGCTCTATGAGTTTCCTCTTGTTTCATATAGATAGGTAGTTGAGTTTCTATTCCATGTATAAGTTGACTATTTGAAGTCAATTTTGTTTCTACTAAAATCTTATCATGATACCCATTTGAAAATTTAAAATCTACTGGATCTCTGCCATTGTTAGGTTCTCTGGATAGATCGAGATTGTTGGCTGAACAATAGCTATCAGCTATTCCATAAAATAATAATTGAGCTGCTATTTCATGCTTAGTTTCTTTGTTATCCTCATTATATAATAATCTCCAAAGCCCTTTGTTTTCTATCAAATCTTTAAATCTTGATGTTATTTTGGTTACTACTATCTCAGAGTTCTCAACTTTGGGATTTTTAGGAAGGTGCAAAGCCAGAGGGTAATTATTAACATACTCCTTTGATACAGGATACCATATTATGCCACCTGAAACATCTTTTGCGAAATCATATTCTTCAACATCTGATTTCTTATATTCATGGATTACAGATTTTCTAAAAATCTCACTGTTTATCATAAGCGAACGAATTTCATCTTTTGTAAGTTTTTTTCTTCTATGAAAAGAGTTTTTTATAAAGGAATTAATACTAGATCTTGCATTTTCATTCTCTCGACATACCCAATCTATGTCATTGAAACAATATGCAATTGGTAAAGGGCTTAGAATTGCTTTGGGTAATACTAGAATCGGAGTCTTGTTGAAAGGATTTTTAGGCAAGAGATAACTAGTATTATTAAAATTATAGCTAAGTTTTTTAATATCAAATTTATTAAATACTCTTGAACTATATTGGATAATCTCTTCATGTAGTATATAAGTTAGCAAATCGGATATTCTATCACATCCTATATTTTTTTGGAATACGCCCATAAGTTCAAAAATTATTGGATCCATTTCACCAGCATCAATAATTGATTTAGCTGTATCAAGAATTTTGTTGCGGAGTTTATCGCCTATTCCATTACCACTCGTAGAATATTCAGAGTACCCTAAGCAATTCCCGGTAATTTCTTTAAAAGTTAATAATTTATTTGCTCCTAACCAAAAATCATCATTTTTTGTTGTTGAATGTTTTAGTAATAACATAAGGTTACTAAAATATTCAGTAATCTTATTTTCTGCTTTAGAGAATTCCTTAATATTACATAGTTTTACTAGTTTCGGATCAATAAAATACAAGGAATCAATATCTATTATAGTATCAAGAGCATTTGTTTCATCAAATGCACTTTTATCAATTTCAAAAAAATCAGTAATTGAAAACGGCATAAATTCTCCTTTTTTATAAAATCATATCATCAAATACTTGCTAATTTGAAGCATTTATCAGTGATCAGTTCTTCAATCTCCTTAAATGGTTTACTATTCGTATAATCGATAGGTCGGCTATTTTTTATACGTATTTCTCCAATGTTTTTGAATAATAATATTAGTTCACTATTGATAATCATGATATTAAGCGTATCTTTAGTTGAATAATAAATTAAATCATCATATCTTATAACAGCTTTTTCCCAATAAGATAAACCACTAATAATATTGTATTTTGCTAATATTATTTTTTTGTCAGTAAAATATATTAACTTTCTGGTTTGTTGGTTGATAAGAAGTACTTTTAAAATAGTTTCATTCTCGCAAACAATCCCCATCTCATGTTTTTCTAGATTTTCATTATTTATTTCTTCCCATTCTAAATTGTTGAATTCTTCAATTAATTCCATTTCATCTTCCATAATTATTCTTCATGTGCTGACTTGCAACAATGAACACATCCATCAGCTTTTGTCCAACCTGCTTCTTTAGCTGCTTCAACTGCCTCACTGCATTTGTTGTATCTTCCTAAAAGTATTGCACCAAAGGGTAATTTGTGACAGCCTTCTCTATGAACTTCGTTATTGCCATTCGGGTTTTGAGTTGTGTCAGGATTAATATAAAATCTGAACATAGCCATTCCTCCTAATTTTAGTTAGCAAACAAATACCACAAAAGAAGTGTACCCATACAATGTATTATAACGGGAAAATTAAAATTACCGTTGACAGTCAAAATGGAAAAGGTTAAAATGAGAAATCTAATTGATTATTTAACCAATGACTGGTTAATGCATTAATGGAGACTACTTTAAGACTGCAATCTTAAGGTAGTCTTTCTTTTGAGCATATTCAATTTACGACTCAAGTATACTCCCCATAATATGCATAGTCAATGAGAAATATCAAAATATGACGATAAATGTAAGTAAGGATTATCCTATTCAACAAAAGGCGAACCTACATTGTTCAACAGAACAAAAGCGTCTTCCTGTTTTCCTGCAAAAACAAGAAAAAACCGCTACATACAGTAGCGGTTAAAATTTATCTAAAAACGACTTGTAATTGAGGGAAGTCGTTTCTATTCGGTTTAATTGAAACTCTCTTTTCGTAAATGGAATCAAACCATCTGTCTGATAACCTTTCACCGACATGCACGGGGAAAGTAAGTCTAACCCAGTCTATTTACTATCAAAAGCGGAAATTGTCAGGAAGCACGAGAATCTGTGATTCGGAGTTCGTGACAATTTTCAAGACACTCGATTTCGATTCACTTTATCGGAATCGATAGGGCGCAAGCCCGCTACTCAGTTGTTCTAAACTT
>JAGLOK010000095.1 GCA_023139005.1 Clostridiales bacterium
GAATCGAGTACAATGTCAACCTTACCTCTAAGTCCTTGTCGTATGAGAAAATGATGTAGCCCAGATACTGCAAGCAAAGCTGGAATTCCAGCCTTATCTTTGTCAAAATTCTTATCAGATAATATAAGTATTGTTGCATCACTATCAATTGCTGTTAGTGCACTCATGAAAACATTGTTTAGTGCAGCCTCCAACGCTTCTCCGCCACGTCGCACATCGTATAGTATAGGTATTTGTACGCTTTTAAAGCCATCACTATTAAGAGAAATAATTCGGGAATACTGTTTACTATCAATAATTGGAGAATCTAACCTAAGCTTCCTACAATTTTCTGCGACATCATTGGTAAACTGACCGGAATTACCAAGAAATAGCTCTGTTCCTGTTACAACTTCTTCTCGCAGTGCATCAATCGGTGGATTGGTAACCTGTGCAAATAGTTGTTTGAAATAATTATATAATGGTTGATATTGCTTAGACAACACTGCAATGGGGGTATCTACACCCATTGCTGAAATGGGTTCTTTTGCATCATTTGCCATTGGAACAACAATAGAGTAAATACTTTCATGTGTATAGCCAAATGCTTTAAGTGATGTGTCCAATGCTGAACCCTCTATTCTTTCTTGAACTATACTTGTTTGAGGTGTAGCATCCAGCTGCATACGATAATCATCAAGCCATTTCTCATAAGGATATCTTTGAGCGTAGCCTTGCTTAACTTCATTATCCCGCATAATGCTTCCTGTTTTTGTATCGATAAGTATCATCTCGCCTGGACCCAATCGACCCTTTGAAATGACTTGATTTTCAGGAATATCAAGTACACCAGACTCACTTGCAAGTACCACACGTCGATCTTTAGTTTCTAAAAACCGCGCAGGACGCAATCCGTTTCTATCCAATATAGCACCTGCAAAATCACCATCTGAAAAGCAAATTGCAGCGGGACCATCCCATGGCTCCATAATGGTTGCATTATACTCATAAAATGCTTTCATCTCAGGGGAAACATCAACAGCCTTTGACCACGCTTCCGGTATCATCATTAGTAATACTTGTGCAATCGGTCGTCCTTGTAATGTCAAAAATTCTAAGCAATTGTCAAAAACTGTAGAGTCTGAGCCATTTTCATCAAGCACGGGTATCACAGCACTTCGAACGTTTTTGAATACACCGCCATCATCCACTGTCTCTCTTGAATGAAACCAGTTTTTGTTCCCTCGTAATGTGTTAATCTCGCCATTGTGTGCAATCAATCGACACGGTTGTGCACGATCCCAAGAAGGAAATGTATTTGTTGAAAATCTAGAGTGTACGACACAGATAGATGTTTGCATGTCATCATCACATAAGTCTGGATAAAAATTTCTAAGTTGCCATGCATGTAGCATGCCTTTATAAACTAAAGTTTTGGATGAAAGTGACGAGAAATAGTAGTCGTCATTGCCTGCAGAACGTATCTTTTGCTCCAACTTACGTCGTAGTACATATAGCTTATGTTCAAAACTACCTTCGACTCGAAAGTTACCTTCACCTGTGATAAACAATTGATGAAACACCGGCATACAATCCCTCGCTGCAGGACCTGCATCAAAATAATTATATGGAATTTCCCGAGTGTGTACTAATGTGAATCCCATGCTCGAGATGATTTTACACGTTGTTTTCATTAGTGCTTCACGTCGATCTTCATCTCGCGGAACAAAAAGCATACCCACAGCATAGTCACCCAGTATAGGAAGATCTATATTATTTTCTTTGCATACCTTGCGTAAGAATTGATCCGGCATCGCCATTAGTATCCCTGCACCATCGCCTGTATCTTCTTCAGCTCCCGTGCCACCACGATGTACCAATCTTTCAAGTATCGTTAAACCATCATCAACA
>JAGLOK010000096.1 GCA_023139005.1 Clostridiales bacterium
TGATGTGTTTTGAGGGGGCATGCCATAGTAATCACCATAAATAATATCTTGGCTCGTTGCAATTCCGTTTTCATTCGTGGTCAATTTTTCAATGAGCACATCATTTGTATCATATATCCCAAAGATTGCACCTTGTAAAGGATTGTCTTCTTCTCCCGTCTTTAAAATCTGCACTTTGCCTCGGATAATGGTATTACTCGCTTCAAATCTGACCGTTTGCCCTTGCCTGTTGATGCTGAATGAGATTATATCCTCATTTAAGTTGTATCCTACAGGTGGAGTAATCTCCTTCAAGTAATAGTCTCCATATACAAGATGCTTGCTTAGAGCTTTACCATTTTCATCAGTAGTCAATTCATAAATCAAAGAATCATCTGAATCGTATACACCAAATACTGCACCTTGTAAAGGGATATCTGTTTCACCTGTCTTTAGTATT
The DNA here is from genome assembly GCA_023139005.1 of Clostridiales bacterium. Taxonomy (GTDB): domain Bacteria; phylum Bacillota; class Clostridia; order Christensenellales; family UMGS416; genus JAGLOK01. The sequence continues at coordinate 440 of JAGLOK010000096.1, forward strand.
TCTACTCTTCCCTCAATCGGCTTATTGTTTATTGTTACTTCAACAATCTCATCATTGTTTTCAATGTTAATCAGAACTGCTACCATGTTCGGATTATATCCGATAGGTGCTTTACTCTCCATAATCTCATACTCACCATAGTCCAATATTTTGCTCAAAGCTATTCCATTTTCATCGGTAACAATCTCATCAACAGTATTTGCATAATCATCGTATATCTTAAAGACTGCACCTTGAAGCAGTTCATTATTTTTATCTACTTTAGTAATTTGCACTCTGCCTGTTATTAGTTCGTTTTCTAATCCTAGCCAAATTATCCTATTATCAATTTCAATTGTAAATGGCAATTCTTCATCACTTTTTACATATCCAGGCGGCGCTGTGATTTCTTTTATGTAATATTGACCGTATTCAAGCGGTCCGCTTATAGCAGAGCCTTGAATATCTGTTATGAGTTCTTCAATCAAGGTGCCTTCTATACTATACACACCTATAACTGCATCTTTAAGTGGTTTCCAGCCAGATCCCTTTACCACGCCAACTTGCCCTGTTATCGGATAATTATATAAATCTAATTCAACTTCCATATTGTCTGCTGTGATAGAAAAGGGTTGTTTTGTATTGTCTAATGCATATCCGACAGGTGCTGTTATCTCTTTTGCATAGTAGTCTCCAAATGTTACTTTACCGCAATGCGCCCTGCCACTCTCATCTGTAATCAATTCCTCAATCAATGTATCATCTTCTGCACTGTATATGCCAATAACTGCACCTTGGATAAATGTATCATGTGTTTTACCATGCTTAATGATTGATACCATTGAAGGAGCTGATTTAATTATAATATTTGCTGTAGTTACCGGATTCATTTGATCAACAATAGGAACTGCAACAGCTTGATGCCCGGAACTATTATCCAGCCAAAAAATGTTAACCGGAGATCTATTATCATATCCTGTAAATGCATTTGTTATATCAATTGTTTCTCCTGATAAAGATAGCGGTAATTTAAACGTTAATACATCTCCGCTGTTACCTGTATATCCAATTACTTCTGTACCTGAAGGAAACTGCACAAGGTTCACCGCATACTTACCATTTAATGCACTATACTTAATTGTTGCTTGACCGACTAACTTATTCCCTTGTATAGTAAGTTCTACTATACCTGGACTTAAAGTCAACGTATGATTGATAACAGAGCCATTACGAGCTTTATCCAGTAATTGATTATAGAAATTAAATGCACCTTGATATTGGGTGGTTTTTGGTCTTACTGCATTGTTTGATGGCAGCATAAAATCATATCCTATACCTGCATTTTCTCTTAGCCATGCTCTGATTGCATTAGCCGTGACATACCTTATTTGTTTATCTGTAAGTCCTGCATTTCTATATGGGAAGCTATGCTCAAGTATTGCGAGTAGTCCTATATATGTTTTTTCTGAATATATGGCAGCAGGGTCAAACTTTCCATAGCCTTCACCATGTGGACTGTCTGCCACATGATCCAAACAGTATGCAACTTCTCCAGTCTCTACTACCCAATGCGGTGGTGTTTTCAAGTCTCGCCAACCGTTTTCACCAAGATATGTTGCATTAAACTCAAAGTAATTACCACCATCTGCCGCACTTCCGCTTTCTATATGTGGGTCACTGGGTGGTGTTGCATATGCTGGTACTATTGATACGAAGAGCATAAATAGTAATAGAATAAGTGCCGGTATTAGTTTTCTACGCTTCATTTTTACCTCTTTTCTTGATTTTTTGTAAAAGAAAAGACTCGATTTCTCGAGTCTTGATTCGAATATTAATCTGATTTTAAATATTTATCCTACACCACGTATACAGACATAAATATAGTTACCATAATATATGATTCCTACTCCAACCTTATTTGTATCTGAAGTAACAAGTTGACCTACATGTACAACCATCGCAGAACCTAATGTTCCAGCCGGCATTGAGTAATGATTTTTGCTAACTCCTTCACAGCCTACTATATTGCTTGAATGAAATGCTTGTCCTTTAGTTGCCATACTTTTTGCATGGTTTTTACATGAAGATGAAATACTACTATCTAATACTGCATTGTCTAGCCCATTTGTTTTTCTTTTAGAATTTATTGCAGATAAAACACTATTTATATAACTTGAACTTGCTGATGTCATCTCATCCATATATCCTTCACCTGCTATAGGTTTTGGTGTCGGCTCAGGAGTTGGTATTATTGTAAGCTTTGCTGTAACTAGCGGAGTTTGTTTTTCGGTTGCTTTAGACGTTGGTGCTTGTGTTGGTTTCAATGTTGGAGCTAGTGTTGGTTCTTTAATACCTTCTTTAGGTTTTATTGTAACCACAACAGTCGGCGCCGCTATCGGCATTGTCCTTGTCGATACTATTGGAGTCTCAATCTTTGTTGGCTCAACCGTTATTGTAACTAAAGGTTCTGAAGTGAAATTTGTCTTTACAGCAGGTGATTCTTCGGTAATTATAATGATATCTGACGTCTCACCAATTAATATTCCAGAAGAATCTTTGCTTTTTTCGATTGATTCTAAACTTTCATTGTATATGGGACTAGAACAGGCTGTTAATGTAATTACCATTAGAATTATAAATATCTTTTTCTTTATATACTCCTTAAATCTATTAATAATTTAAGATTATCAAGAGTATTGTGTAAAGTCATTTTTGAGCTTGTTTTTCTTTGACTATCTCCGTTACAAAGAATATATATTCTTCAATAAATCCATGATATATACTATCATCTTCTTTGATATCAAATTCAGCGATGTAATTCAGGTGGTTAAAATCATCTTCTTCATCAGCTATATAATGTAATCCTGTAATGTAATTGTATTGATTTAGATGCAGTACTGCCCATCCATCACCAAAATAGCTGTCATCATCAATGTTTGATATATCAACAGTTTTCTCTGCATGAAGTTTCAAGATAATCCATAGCCATATCCATACCGCTTTCTTCTTTTGGTTTTGGTATTGCCATTCCATTCATAGCTTTTTTAACTACCTGCTCCATTTCTGCGATCGTCTTTTCTCTCTCACTTGCCGTTATAATAGCATATACTACAAAGTCTGATTTCTTTCTGTTGGGTATCGTAGCTAATATTTCATATGCTTTTCTGTGCAGTAATTTCTCAAGATTAAGTCTTACACTTATTCTATAATCGTTCATTTGCTTTCACCAATTTTCCGGTTTGTCATTTTTTCATAACCAATGGCATTTGCACGAATATCCTCAATATAACTCGCTTTTGTTATTATATTTTTACCGATATTCTGCTTTACAAGCGAAGCTCCACCGCCTAAAAAGATAATGGGCACTGCTGCTACATCAAAACCGCTTTCAAGGAGAGTGTGAAATAGTTTATCCACATACATTTTACCTTGTTCTCTGATTATGTCATTTGCCTTTTCATTCAAACTGCAAGGCTGATTTTTCAATACTTGCTCAACTTGTGCCGCTGTTACTGATAGTCCTGTACTTCGTCTGATCTGCTCTAGTATTTCGTCTATCATTCTTATAATACCAAGCTCTAAACTTCTGCAAGTAGCAGCATTAGGCTTTCCGTTATCAAGCCGCATAACATCAACTGTCCAACTGCCTATATCGCAGACTATGACTGAAGGTTCATTCTTCAACTTTTCAAGATAGTCTATTACAGCTAGATATCCTTGTGGATACATCATTACATCTGTTATTGTTATTTTATATTCCTGTTCTTCAAACTCAAATTTTACAGGCTGAAAAGATGAACGTTTTAGGTATTTTATAAACTTGTCTTTATCCCTGCCAAAACTCGTTAAAGGTAATCCTGCCGCCAATATGATATTAGCTTTTGTTCCTGCGTTTCTGAATTGCATTTCCTTTGCAATCGCCGCAAGCGTTAATATGTAATAGCTGTCATCTTGCGTTTTGTCCCTTACAAGCGATTGTCTGCCGCTACCGCACACATAATATTTCCCATTATACTTAACGACATTCTGCATTGTGTATGGTTCTTTCTCGTACTCGGTTATTCCGGTTGTGAAAATAAAGTTGACTGTTTTCATGCACCCATAGCCTTGATCTACTCCAATTATCATTTCTATACCTCGTTTCTTATTTTTTATCGTTCTATCGTGGTTTTGTTATGGTTTTCTGATTCATTATCAAATTCGGACAAATCTAAATCATTAAATTTGTTTTTGTACTTTTCAATTTGTTTATCGCTCAGAGAGGATAACTCTCCGTCGTCACCAATCCCGGCTATAATAAATGTGCCTGCAATAATATCATTTCCCACTTGTCTGTTAAGCGGTAAGCCCTTGATTTTTCCCTCTTCGTCGCAAATAAGACAAGCGTTATCATCAAATGGGTTTATCATTTGTATATAACCGCCAACTTGCTGTTGTAGCGTAGTTAAGTCGTTTTTTATGTTCTGCTTTGCCGGTTGACAGAATGGTTGAACTATTACTACATCAATTGTTTTCGGTAATTCTTTTTCGTCGCTCATAAACTGGTCCAATGTAATGGAGGTTGAATCAAGCACATAGCAAAAATCATAATCATCTAAAATCATTGAGCCATGTTCATCAAGTTCAAGCGGTTCTTTTGTGATAATCGTACCCATATGATTGACCATCACATACTTCGCTATTTCTGCTGCTTCCATTCCGTCATCGTCTGCATGACGAATGTCATAAGCAAAAACTCTTTGTGGTAATTTATCACGGTCTAGTCTAAGGGATGTGAATATTGCTGAAATTTTACCTATGACTACTTCTTCAAACTTTTCTTCGTATGGATTTATCATTTAGTACCTCGTTTCTTAATTTACTGTAAAAAAAGAACACCTTAGGCGTTCAATATCTCTCGCTGGTTATTTTTGAGTTATCACTTAATTACAGTTATTGAATATTGTGAAAAGTTTGATTTACTACTAGATCTACAGCGGGTAATAATACAATCGTTCACCAGCCGTCATCTTTTGATTGCTTTTCTTATTGTTTTGTTACCAGTTCTGCTTTCATGTACTCACTCATACTTTCATTCAATACAACTCCGCTTTTACATCCCATATCTGACATATATAATCAAATCTT
>JAGLOK010000097.1 GCA_023139005.1 Clostridiales bacterium
TTTCTCTCGTTTACCTATTCTTCTTGCAGAAAAGATGGGACCACACATTGCAGTTGGAGATCCATGTTTTGCTAGAGGAGAAGATAGCCCTATATACAATATCTATGACAGAAAAGAGATGATTGCAAGAGAAAACGAGATTACCAAAAATCGTAACGTAGACCCCAACTGTTATATGAATTTTCACACAGACATTACTATTCCATTCAATGAAATGGGACTGTTTGCCGGTGTGTGTACAGAAACAGGCGAAGAACACATAATTATTAAAAATGGAAGATTCGTTCCAGAGGCTGCAAAAAAGCTGAACCAAAGTTTGGAGTGATATATGAAACTGTATCTTGTAAAAGAAATCTTCAATGGTGAAGAACGTTTATATAATCAAGCTATTGTTACAGATGAAGAGATGATTATATGGACCGGTGATCGCAATAGTGATAAAATCAAAATGTTTATCATAAATGAAACTATCGATATATCTGACAAATTTGTAATGCCGGGACTTATCGATTGTCATGTGCATATAGCATCCTTGGAAAATAAACCGGAAAGTGCTATTGAATGGTCGAAAGTTACAGTAGATGCACTTGAAAATTTAAAGAAACTTATGTCTGCAGGTGTAGTTGCATGTCGTGATCTTGGATCAATTGAGGGCGTGACTATCGGTATATCCAATGCGCAAAAAGAAGGCATACTTACGAGGCTTCCAAAACTTATCAGTGCAGGAAGAGCGCTGACAGCTACAGGTGGTCATGGTTATAATATCGGAATCGAATGCGATGGTATTGATGAATTTATTAAAGGTACGCGCTTTGTTATAAAAGAAGGTGCGGATGTTGTAAAAGTCATGATGTCAGGCGGAGTAAATTCACCGGGAGAAGAGCAAGGACCACCTGAGGTTAATCAAGAGGAGATAAACGCTACAGTACTCGAAGCACATGCAAGAGGACGCAAAGTCGCAGTTCATTCTCATGGTAATACAGCAATCAAACGCAGTGTGCTTGCAGGAGTAGATTCTATTGAACACGGCGTATTTAACAGTGAGGATGTAATGGAGCTGATGCTGGAATATGGCACATCACTTGTTCCGACACTGTCTGCACCATATTATGCAACAGTAGAGGGTATTCGTCAGCAGCCGGATAATCCTGATCATAAAAAATCTAAAGAAGTCGTAAAAAAACATAATAAAGCAACGCTCAAAGCATTTTCAATGGGTATCCCAATTGCTATGGGAACAGATGCTGGTTGTCCATTTAATCCACATGATAGAGCATTTTATGAGCTTGTGCTTTTACACAATATCGGTATTGAAACAGCAGATGTTTTAAAGATTGCAACCCAAAATGGTGCAGTGCTTTTGGAACAGGACCAACTAGGGGCAATTGCATCAGGCAAGGAAGCATCGTTTATCGCACTTGATAGATCTCCATTTGAAGATTTCAGTGCTATTGAAAGATCCAAACAAGTTTGGATCAAAGGTATAAAAGTATTGTAGGGAGGAACATATGCAACAATTTAAATTTTATAATCCGACAAAAATCCACTTTGGTGCAGGGGAACTAAATAACATTGCACAAATAGTTAAGAAATACGGTAGTAAATGTATGTTAGTTACAACGACCAATGAAGAACAAGTATTGCGACCACTGTATGACCGTGTTAAAGATATCCTTGCAAAAGGTGGCATAGATGTGCTCCATTTTGATGAAGTTGTACCTAATCCAACAGTACAAGGCATCGAAAAGGCAATTGATATCGTAAAATCACAAGGCATCCAAGTTGTGGTTGCAGTTGGCGGAGGAAGTTCCATAGATACAGCAAAAGCTATTTCGCTTTTTTACCAACCGGATAAAATTGATTGGAATAACGCGTACGATAAGTTCACAAGCCCATTTGCAGAATATGAAACGATATCAGATCCTGTATTACCGCTAATCACAGTTCCGACAACTGCGGGTACAGGAAGTGAGCTAACCCAAGCAATGATTATAAGCGATGAAACGACTGAAGAAAAGGTTTGCATCTTTCACAATCATGTTTTTCCAAAGGAATCAGTTATAGATGTAGAACTTACCGTAACAATGCCGCGTCGCTTGACTGCAATGACAGGCTTTGACGCATTTAGCCATGCATTTGAAAGCTATATGCGAAATGAAGCGAGTGTCTATACAAAGACTATAGGAAATAAGGCTATAGAGAATATAATTTATGCACTGCCGCGTCTTATGGAGGATTCTACGAATATCGAGCTTCGTGAAATGATGAGTGTTGCTGAGATGTTTGCAGGTATTTCACTTTCAAATGCTGCTGCAACCATTCCACATCCTTTGAGTGAGGTAATAGGTGGCATAGCACCACAAATCCCTCATGGACAGGCACTTGCATCGCTATATCCTGGATTTGTGAGATTCCAAATAACTAAAACACCTAAAAAGTGTGCCGAGATTGCACGTTTATTTGATACTGATCTTAAGAATGTCGATGATATTCTTGCTGCATCAAAACTGCCAATATTTGTTGAAGAATTTTTAAAAAAATTGGGACTCAATAAGTCGTTGACGGAACTTGGTGTAACTGAGGAAGAAAAAGAGAAGATGGCAAATCACTTCTTATTGGGGGTATTACCATTTGGAACAAAAGAAGAATTAACTAGGATTTTAAAGGAGTCATTTTAATGATAAAATTCTTAGAATTCCCATATGAACAGATTGATTTTTGTGATTTAACTGAACGGTTCAAACTACATACTAAAAAACTTAAAGCTGCAAAATCAATAGGTGAAGCTTATTTGCAAATCATTGAAACTGATTATCTTGAAAAGATATTTACAAGTTATGCTACACTTTCTGAGGCGGGTAATACAAATAATTCTTACAATAAATACTATTTCAAAGAAGAAAACTTCTTCAATAAAGTTAAACCGGAGTTTTCATTACTGGTTCAAAAAAGAAATGAGGCAGTTTTAAAAAGCAATTTACGAGATGAATTGAAAAAGTTAATTGGTGATGAATTTTTTGATAGTGCTACTATGCAAAAACGCACAGTATCAGTAGATGTACTAAAGCTCATGAATGCGGAAAATGTACTATCACAGGAGTACTCAACAATTATGTCTCGTTTGTCTATTGAAGTTGATGGTAAAAAACTAACCATGCCAGAGATAAATAAACTTGGACAAAGTGAAGATCGAGAAATAAGAAAAAAATATGCTATCCTCGGTGAAAAAGCTATGATGCAAGTAGCTTTAGATCTTGATAGAATCTATGATGAAATGATGAAGATTCGCACAGAGATAGCTCATAAAACTGGCTTTGAAAGCTATACTGATTATTGTTTATGCAAACATGGAAGAACTAGCTATGGTCGCATGGAACTTAAAAAGTTTGCAGATAATGTAGAAAAACATATCGTACCTGTTGTATCAAAAATGATTGATGAGCAAGCAAAGAGACTTGGTCACGAAGTAATGAACTATGATGAATCTACGTTATTTCCAAATCAAAAAGTCAAGATAGAAAAAGAATTACTACCTGCTTTCAAAAAAATATTTGCAAAATTATCTCCGGAAACTAAAGTGTTTTTTGACGAATTATGTGAACGAGAATTCTATGATTTGGAGTTGCGCGATGGTAAGACGAATGGCGCATATTCAAACTTGATGCCACTATGCTCTATGCCATATATTTTTGAAACATATAATGCCACAGAAGGCGCTGTTGAGACTTTTGCTCATGAGTGTGGTCATGGATTGAATTCATTTTTGCATCGCGGAGAGCCTGCATCAAGTATGTGTGTACAATCAGCAGATATAAGCGAAACACATTCTATGAGTATGGAATTTTTCGTTTGGCAGAATATTGATGAGATAATTCCTCCAAAAGATGTTAATGCATATAAATACAGACAACTTAAGGACAGCTTAGCATTCATACCTTATGGTACTGCTGTTGATTTATTTCAGACAATGGTGTACGACAATCCCAAAATGACACCAAGTGAGCGTCTTGAACTATGGAAGGATCTTCAAAAGCGATTTGTTCCATGGCGTAGATTTGAAAAAGGATTGTTTTATGACCAAGGTCGTATGTGGCAAAGACAAATTCACATAATGAAGTGGCCATTTTATTACATAGATTATGTTCTAGCGCAGGTTGTAGCACTCCAATTCTGGGTGCTTGATGAAGAGGATCATGAAAAGGCCTGGGATGCATATATTCGTTTAATAAAAAATAGCGGTCGTTACACCTTTGCAGAAATTATAAAACGCGCAGGACTTTCTACTCCATTTGACGATGGAATACTTCCGAAGATTAGCAAAACGACACTAGAGTTTATTGCAGGATTAGAGGTTTAGGAGATAGATATGCAGATTCTATTGAAAAATGGTTTGGTCTATACCATGCAAAAGAATGAAGCACCATGTGTATGCGACATAATGATAGGCGAGGGAAAGATACTTGCTATAGGTGAGGAGATTTTAGCAGGTGGTGCAAATGTAATTGATTGCACTGGCAAAACAGTACTACCCGGACTAATTGACTCACATTGTCATATTGGTCTTTTTGGTTCTGCTATGGGAGAACGTGGTATCGACGGTAACGAAGTCACATCTGCAAACACACCAGAATTACGAGGCATAGATGGATTGAATCCTTTTGATCCGGAATTCAAGCATTCATACACACATGGAGTAACATGTGTTTCAACAGGACCAGGAAGTGCAAATCCTATATGTGGACAGTTCGTTACCATGAAAACATATGGTAAGACCTTTAACGATATGATTATGAAAGAGCCTTCTTCAATGAAGATGGCATTTGGAGAGAATCCAAAGAGTACGCATAAGGGAGCAATTCCTGTTACGCGAATGGGGACAGCAGCTGTCATAAGAGAATCATTATTCAAGGCTAAACGATATGCAGAAGATAAAAATCTTGCAATAAAAGAGGAGAAACCTTTACCTCCATTTGATATGAAGCTTGAAGCATTAGTGCCGGTTGTAGAAGGTAGACTTCCTGTTAAAGCACATGCACATCGTGCAGATGATATATTGACTGCACTTCGTATTGCAAAAGAGTTTAACTTGGATATGTCCATTGAACATTGTAGTGAGGGACATCTGATTCCCGAGCAACTTTCAGGAGCAAATGGTGTGATAATTGGACCACTCTTGGGCTTTCCGCATAAACTTGAGGTTGCAAACCAGACACCTAAAGCAGGTAAGATATTTTATGACAATGGTGTGAAATTTGCGATAATGAGTGATCTCCCTGCAACACATACAAACGATATACTACTTGGAGCCGGTGCATGTATACGAGAAGGATTACCTGTTATAGAAGCGATAAGAGCATTAACTATCAATCCTGCTGAGATCTTAAAGATTGATGATCGTGTTGGCAGTATTGCAGTTGGCAAGGATGCAGATATTGCAGTATTTACCACAAACCCTGTTGAAAATGTTAATGCTGTTAACATACTAACGGTTATCGATGGTGAAATTGTACACGACATTATGGAGGAGAATCTATGAAATCGGTAAGTGTTGCTATTGCAGGATGTGGTACTATCGCCATGATGAAGCATCTTCCTGCATTAAAAAATAATAATGCTAAAGTTGTAGCACTCTTTGATAAAAATACAAAAGCAGCTGCAAGTGCAATGAAAGCTTTCGGTAGTCAAGATACAGTTATTTATGATGATTATGATTCTATGCTAAAAGATGAACGTATAGAGGCTGTATATGTACTAACTCCGAATTATCTTCACGCATCTATGACAATACAAGCGCTGGAAGCGAATAAGCATGTTTTTTGTGAAAAACCAATGGCAACAAATTATGAAGATGCGAAATTAATGATTGAAGCAAAAAACAATTCAGGAAAACTGCTCACGATAGGTTATCAATACAGGCAAAATCTTGATAGCATCTACCTAAAAAAAGAATGTCAAGAAGATGTCTTTGGTGATATATATTATGCAAAAGCTCGAGCAGTAAGACGTAGAAGAATTCCGACCTGGGGTTCGTTTTTTAACAAAGAAGTTCAAGGTGGAGGTGTTTTGATTGATGTAGGGACACATGCGTTGGATTTAACGCTATATATGATGGATAACTATGAACCTGCTTATTGTGTGGGGACTACATATAATGCATTTTCTGATGCAAAACAACAAGCCAATGAGTGGGGGAACTGGGATGATAAAACATGTGATGTAGAAGATGCTGCATTTGCATTTCTTGTGATGAAAAACGGTGCAACTGTAATATTGGAATCCAGTTGGGTACTTAATGTGTGCGATACATGTGAAACGCAAACATTAGTTGCAGGAACAAAGGGCGGTGGCGACACATTCGATGGTTTAAGAATAAATGGTATCAAACATAATACACAATATATTATAAGACCCGATGTATCAAAAACCAGAGATAAACCATTTTTGCCAAACTTTACAGAAGATGATAGAGAGTGTGAAGTATTTTTAAAGGCTGTATGTGGTGAAGGTGAACTTTGTGTAACGGCAGAGCAAGCAGCAACAGTCACACGAATTTTAGAAGCCATATACATTTCGGCAGAAACCAAGCAACCCTATTACTTTAAATAGATATATAATCAATAAACATCCGAGTAGGGTGTGGATATAAAAAATTTAACCAAGCAAATACATTACTTAAAGGAGTAAAAATGAAACATATTAAAATTGCAGCAGGCCTTGCTCATGTAAGCTATGCACGCATACTCGACAGAGCACTTGAAGCAGATAAAGCAGGGGCTGACTACATTCACTCTGATGCAGCGGACATGCATGACCTTAAAAACCTTCAACTCATGGGCGGACCCCAGATAGTTGCAGCGCTACGTGAGGAAATAACAAAGCATATTGAATGTCATATATACACTCGTGAGTGCGATTATCTTTTTATTGAAAAACTTGCAGCAGCAGGATGTACAATGCTCGTTCTTCCAGCGGAACACTTTATCGGAGCTCCTCTTGCATATATTATAAACTATTGCCGAGGATTCGGAATGAAAATTGGCTTGACATTGGGTTGCTATACACCATTGTGCTTTGTGGATGAGTCCATAAATGATATAGATCGTCTGCACATCGTGACCCATGGAGTAGATGAAACAGATGGTAAGGATAACTGGGGTTGGAGAAAAAGCTCATTAGACCTTGTGCGTCGCGCAAGAGCACTTATTGACGAGAAAAACCCACGATGTGAGTTGGCAATTGATGGTGGTCTACGATTTGATAATATGGACCCAATGATAGCATGCAATCCTGATGTTATTATTTTATCATCTGCGATATTCCGTGAGCCTGATGGTATCACAGCTGGCGTTCAAAAATGTCGCAAGGCAATTGATGAAGCTTCTGCTAAGTATAATTTAAAATAGTAAAAAAGTGAATTGATAATTCTCAAGAGCATGTAGGCAGAAATGCTGTATTCATTGATACAAAAGCAACATATAGCATGAAATAAATTCCTAGTACAAGCATAATATGACATGGTAGCTGACGCACTTGAGATTGTAACACGTAATGTTTAAAAAGTTAAAGGTTATGAAATTATAGGGTAACCACCTGCGCTGAGACACTTTGTAGCTAAACTGTAACCTATTGAATAGTGGAGGAAATATGAAAGAAATTATTAATACAAACGATGCACCTGCAGCAATCGGACCATACTCACAAGCAAACAAAGCGGGTAACACCATCTATGTTTCAGGTCAATTACCGATTGATCCAGCAACTGGAAAATTTGCAAGTGAGACAATTAAAGAGCAAACAAAACAATCACTTGAAAATGCGAAAGCAATACTAGCATCTGCCGGTTATAGCTTTGATGATGTTGCTAAAGTTACTGTACTTTTAGATGATATCTCAGATTTTAAAGATATGAATGAAGTATATGCTGAGTATTTTACACGAAACTTTCCTGCAAGAGCTGCTTTTGAAGTGGCGAAATTGCCTTTAGGTGCAAAAGTTGAAATTGAAATGATTGCAGTAAAGTAAATTAGACTAAGCAGCAGTTTTCATATATTTGGAGACTGTTGTTTTTTTATGTAGCGAAAAAGAATCTGTACTGGAAGAAGACTAGATAATACACGAAAATAGAATTGTGGGATATTATTAAGAAGCATATTCTCTTTGTGAAAAGATAAAATGAGTATCAGGCGTAAAAACTTAATATCATAATGTTTATGGGAAGAAAGACAATTAAACTGCATATGGGGTAGAATGCAAATAAGTATAGACATTTATTTTCGCAAGAATATTTAATAAATTTGTCCAATAAATTGGGGACAGTGACCTTCTCCCAAAAAAAATGATGCAATCTCTGGGAGCAAGACCAGATGAGTTTATGTAAATTTAGATGATTTTCTGAACTGGTATACTGAGAAGATGATTAAGATGTCACTTGCCGCAAAAAACTCATTGGAATATAGAAATAGCCTTGGATTGTTGTTTGATTAGTCCAAGAAGACATCCACACCCCCTTTGCTACACTTTTAGTTTGATATACACACTTACGTGTGTTCATTTTTGTAAATAATATTGTGCTCAAACCTTTTAAATAAACATTTTGCACAGACATATTTTTTGGAAGAACGTTAAATTATAGGGTTGCTTATGCAATTAGGAAAGATTGTGATAAATAAAACAAGGATTTTATAAAAATGACAAGATATCCTTATAAAATTATCTAAAAAAGTTGTATAATTATAAAAAACTAAAATGTTTTGGAATAATATGCGCAATTGTTTTTATGTTTGCAGGTTTCAACTCTATAGTGATAGATAGCCTGAAAAGGTGCGAAATTAACTTTTTATCGGATTGCTTAAAGGCAGTACTAGCATAAATACTATAATTTATATATAAAACAAAATTAAGAAAGAGGTCAAAAATGGCTAATGAAAGAATTGCTGATGTAGTTAAAAGTGGTAAGTTCTTAGTTTCGGATGGTGCTTGGGGAACCTTCCTACAGAAAAAGGGGCTCATGTCTGGTGAATGCCCTGAGTTATGGTGTGTGGATAGACCCGATGATGTGAAAGCTATTGCAAAAAGTTATATTGATGCAGGAGCAGATATGGTTGAGGCAAACAGCTTTGGCGGAACTTGCTTCAAGTTCGAGCATTATGGTTTGAAAGACAGGGTATCAGAGATAAACGAAGCTGCAGCAAAAGTATCAAAGGCAGCTGCTGGCGACAATAAGTGGGTTATTGCTTCGATAGGGCCAACAGGCAAAATGCTGATTACAGAGGAAGTAACAGAACAGCAAATGTATGAGGCTTTCAAAGAACAAGCTATAGCACTTGAAAAAGGCGGAGCAGATGCTGTATGTATTGAGACGATGAGTGATATAGAAGAAGCGGTGCTTGCGATAAAAGCCGCCAAAGAAAATACAGACCTCGAAATCATTTGTACTTTCACGTTCGAACGTACTGTACGAGGAGACTATCGTTCTATGATGGGTGTTTCACCTTCAGCCGGTGCTCTTGCCGCTATTAAAGCTGGAGCTGACATAATAGGGACAAACTGTGGAAATGGTATGGAGCGCATGCTAGATATTGTTAAGGAAATGCGCGAAGCTGCACCGGATATGCCAATACTGGTGCATGCAAATGCCGGTATGCCAAAAAATATAGACGGCGAAGATGTTTTTCCGGAAACTCCAGAGATGATGGCAACGTTTGTTGACGAGATGATAGTAGCAGGTGCTAATATCATTGGGGGATGCTGTGGCACCACGCCTGCCCATATTGCAGCTATTAAAAAAGCCGTAGAAAAACATAATAATTAGTATAACAACAAAAAATATTTGATAATAAAATGGAGGAAACACTATGAAGCCAAAATTTTTAGCAACTGCTATTGGAAGCATGCCATTTACCGATCCTGATTATGCAGTAGAAGTATCGTTGAAAACTATTAAGGATTGCCCAATATGGCCACAATTGCCAAGACTTGGAATGAACGAACAAATGGAATGCCAATACAGCGAAGGATTGCCCGCAATTGTACGCGATTATGAAAAAGGCAGAATGTTTTTTGATACAGAGAGCGATTACTTTGATGATTTTGCAGCCTTTTATGAAGATTACATGCTGGCTATGGACCCAGACGATGGTACAGGCGATTGTTCGCAAATGGCTATTAGTGAAGAATTCAGCAAAGGCATATATACATTGGAGATGGCATTGAAAGCTAAAGGAGAAAAGCTTCCATATGTGAAGGTTCAAGTAACCGGTCCTTGTAGTTTTGCCCTTACTATAGTAGACGAAACCAAAAAAGCAATATATTACAATGATGAATTCAGAGATTTGATTGTGAAAGCGCTTGCTATGAAATGCCGTTGGCAGATTCAGAAGTTCACGCCTTTTGCAGAGAAAGTGATCTGCTTCATTGATGAGCCAATACTTTCAGCGTTTGGCAGCTCTACATATGTATCTGTAAATAGAGAAGACGTTGTAGAGATGTTAAAAGAAGTGATAGATGCAGTGCATTCTGATGGTGCAATTGCAGGTGTTCATTGCTGTGGAAACACAGAATGGAGCATACTTATTGATGCGGGTGTTGACATTGTAAACTTTGATGCTTTTGAATTTGGACACACAATCGCAATGTATGGCGACTCTGTAAAAAAACACCTTGAGCGTGGCGGAATGCTTGCATGGGGCGTTGTGCCAACATCTAAGACAATCAGAGATCAAACAGTTGAAACATTGGAGACGCAACTTGAAAATGTGATGGATGGTCTTGCTGCACAAGGGATAGACAAACAGCTGATCATGGAACAAGCATTGATTACACCTTCTTGCGGTACTGGCTCATTAGATATAGAAGATGCAGAGCGTGTGTTTGAGCTAACTGGCGCGCTGTCTGTAAGAATGAAAGAAAAATACGGATTTTAATTCTAGCATATTTATGAATGGTTTTTACATAAGGAGATTATACAGATGAAGATTGCTGTTTCAGGAAAAGGCGGAGTGGGCAAATCTACTATCGCAGCCGCACTTGCACTAACGATTGCAAATAGCGGTGGAAAAGTTATGGCACTTGATGCGGATCCAGATGCAAATCTTGCATCCGCTCTTGGCATTACAACTGAGGATCAAAAGAAAATTGTACCTATATCTAAGCAAATTGCCTTGATAGAAGAAAGAACAGGTGCAAAAGTCGATACATATGGTAAAGTTTTTAAACTAAACCCTGAAGTCAGCGACGTTGCAGAAAAGTACTCTTATAGACGTGGCAATATTGATTTATTAGTACTTGGAGCGATTGTTGCAGGCGGCGGTGGTTGTGCGTGCCCTGAAAGTACATTTATAAGGTCTTTGGTTACAGATTTGGTGATGTTCAAAGACGAAACACTTATTATGGATATGGAAGCAGGAATTGAGCACTTAGGACGCGCGACGTCAAAGGGAGTAGACATGATGGTGGTGGTTGTGGAACCCGGAAAAAGGTCTATCGACTGTGCTTTTACGGTTCAGAGAATGGCAAATGAAATAGGTGTTAAGAAACTTGTGGCTGTTGCAAACAAGGTAACCAGTGAAGAAGATGCGCAGTTTATCAAAGATAACCTACCGGGAATAGAAGTGATTGCAACGATTCCATATTCAGAGGTGATTAGAAACGCAGATAGAGAAGGAATCAGCGTTCTTGATGTGTTGGACGATGATCTAAAAGTTGTCTTTGAAAAAATGTTTAAGCAAATTGAAGGAAGAATAGAATGAGTTATCTAATCGCAGTAACGGGAAAAGGTGGAGTGGGCAAAACCACAGTCTCCAGCCTCATAGTAAAGCAGCTTGTAGCAATGGGTAAAACGCCGGTGCTTGCAATTGATGCAGACCCAAACAGCTGCCTTGATGCAGCTCTTGGAGTAAAAGCAGAAAAAACAGTAGGTAAAGTTCGCGAAGAAGCAAAGCAGAAAGTTAATAAGGGATTGTCTGAAGGCATATCAAAACAGGATCTTTTACAGCTGAAAATTTCTGAAAGCTTGGTAGAAGCCACAGGTTTTGATTTGATTGCAATGGGTAGACCAGAAGGCGCTGGTTGCTATTGTTATGCAAACAATGTTTTAAAATCTGTAATTGGCAAACTGTCTAGCCAGTACCCTTATGTAGTTTTAGATAACGAAGCAGGCCTTGAGAATCTTTCAAGAAGAATCGTACAAAAAGTTAACCTTTTAGTGCTAGTTTCGGATCAGAGCAACTCTGGACTTGAAACACTAAAGAGATTGTACTCTTTGGCGCATGAGATGGAAATAAAATATGATAAATTACTGATTGTTGTAAATCGGATGCGTAAAAGCGACCTTTCTGCAAAAGCGCAAGAAGTAAAAGAATTTACACATGCGGATGATGTTATCGGACTACCGGATGATTTAGAGATTGCGGCTTTCGCTGATGACGGCCAGAGTTTAGGTGGTCTGTCTGATGATAATGTTGTTATTAAAAAAATATATGATTTGGTAAAAAATATATAGTAGTAAAAATATTTATAAGTGGGTGAATAATATTGAGCACAGAAATTCAGGATTATAAAAAAGTAGGAGATCAAGCATCTCAGGAGATGCTGATAAAGGCAACGGGTGATTGCGTTGACACTTGCTTTGATCGCTACGAAACTCAGAAAAACCATTGCAAGTTTGGCACTACAGGTGTTTGTTGCCGTATTTGCCATATGGGACCTTGCAGGATTACCGCTAGATCTCCACTTGGAGTTTGTGGAGCTGATGCAGATACCATTGTTGCAAGAAACTATTTAAGAGAAGTAGTAGGTGGAACAGCCGCTCACTCTGATCATGGTCGTCATCTTGTTCTACGGCTAAAAAAGGTAGCGCAGGGCAATGGTAACGGGTATACAATCAAAGATGAAAAGGCTCTTAGATACAACGCCAAACTATACGGTATTGAAGAAGCAGGGCGCACAAAACAAGAGGTTGCCCTAGATTTGGTAGAGCTTTTTCTTGGTGAGTTTTCATCTCAGGAAGAGACATTAAAGACGCTGACTCTTGCACCTGAAAAGAGACAGGGGGTTTGGAGTAATCTTGAAGTAACACCAAAAGGCATTGACCGTACAGTTGTTGAGGCGATGCATAGAACAACAATGGGTGTTGACCACGATTATAAAAGTCTGTTAATGCATGCATTTAGAACAGCTCTTGCTGACGGCTGGGGTGGCTCACGTGTAGCAACCATTGTTTCAGACATCTTGTTTGGTACTCCAAAGCCCATTAAGAGCGAAGCAAATCTTGGCGTATTAAAAGAAGCTAATATAAACATCTTGATACATGGGCATGAACCTGCACTTTCAGAAATGCTAGCAGTTGCAGTTCAGTCTCCAGACGTAAAGGAATATGCGAAAAAAGCAGGCGCGAATGGAATTACACTCGCAGGACTTTGCTGTACTGCAAACGAAATATTAATGCGACATGGTGTGCCCGTAGCAGGAAACTTCTTGCAACAGGAGCTTGCAATTATCACTGGCGCTGTCGAAATGATGGTTATTGATGTTCAGTGTTGTATGCCAAGTTTACCGAAAGTTGCAGAAAAATATCATACAGAGATTATATCAACTGCTGAGATCGCAAAAACTGTCGGGGCTTCTCATGTAGAGCTTAACGAAGATACACCACTAGAATCTGCGAAAGAGCTAATCAAAAGAGCGATTGACAACTTCAAGAATCGCGATGCAAGCAAAGTGAGCATCCCCAAAGCAACATCATCTATGGTTGCAGGCTTTAGTGTGGATGCGATTAAGTATATGCTTGGTGGCACATTTAGAGCATCATTCAGGCCTCTAAACGATGCAATTATCGCAAATCGTATATTCGGTGTTGTCGGGATTGTTGGGTGTAGTAACCCTAACTGCGAGTTGGAAAATTACACCAATGTACTTACAAAAGAGCTGATAAAGAGAAATGTACTTGTTTTAAAAACAGGTTGTGCGGCCATCGCTTCCGGTAAAGCCGGAATGATGAAACCAGAAATTGGTATTGAGATGGCAGGAGCTGGACTTCGCGAAGTTTGCGAAACAGTTGGTATCCCTCCTGTTCTTCACATGGGTAGCTGTGTTGACAACTGTAGAATATTGGAAGCTGCCTCAGAGCTAGTATTTGAAGGCGGACTTGGAGATGATTTGGCAGGGCTTCCGGCAGTTGGTGTTGCACCCGAATGGATGAGCGAAAAAGCCATAGCAATTGGCAGTTATTTTGTTGCATCTGGAGTAGACGTCATACTCGGTAATCCTTTCTACACATCAGGTTCAGAAAATGTAGTTAAATTCCTAAATGAAGATACGAAAGAGCTTTTTGGTGCGTCTTTCCATGATTGTGCAGATCCTATGGAAGCTGCGGATTTGATTATGGAAATTATAGGCGAGGCAAGAGAAAAACTTGGGATAAACAAAAAAGCCGAAAGAAAGCTTTACGATATGCAAGACAGGAGGGATTTGGATGTCTAAATTAATTTGCACAAGTGCTATTGACGGCGCTGTAGAATGGTTAGTAAAAGCTGAAACTATATTAGCAAAGGCAATAGATGAAAAAGGCGAAGCATATAAAGTTGCATTTCCGAACACAACATATTATCTTCCTATTATATATTCTTTTACAGGAAAGAAGATGGAAACACTCGCTGACTTAAAAGGAATATTGGATTATTCTAAAACATTATTGCCTGTGCGACCTGCCGACGATGTTTGGCTTCCTTACTTGGGGAACACACTTGACGCAGGTGTTGTAACACTTTTTGCCTGCGAGGTTATTGAAGCATGCAAGTACATCATAGGACCAAATCCGGTAAACGGTATTTGGCTTGGAGCTGCAAGTGATGTAATTATGCGAGAGCGTGGTATTGAATTTGTTGACGGTACCGCTCCAGGATTTGCAGCTATAACAGGGGCTGCACCTGACAATGCAACAGCAGTTAAAATCGCAAAAGAGCTACAGCAAAAGAACTTATATGTATTTATGGGTGGCAGCACAAACGGCAAACAATTTGCAGAGCAGCTCGCTGAAGAAGGAGTGCAGCTTGGCTGGGAAACAAGACTTGTACCATTCGGATCAGACGTTTCTTCGCTGGTATATGCATTAGGATTTGCAAACAGAGCAGCATTATCATTTGGAGGAGTAGCACCCGGAGATTTTAAAGCAAACCTAGAGTATAACAAGAATAGAATATTTGCCTTTGTGTTGGCGCTTGGGGAAGTAACCCCCGATAAGTACGCAGCAGCAGCAGGCGCTATTAATTATGGTTTCCCAATAATAGCAGATACTGATATTCCGGAAATACTTCCGACAGGTGTATGTACATATGAGCACGTTGTATCAAACGTTACTTATGACCAAATGGTTGAAAAAGCACTGGAAGTAAGAGGATGCAAGATAAAAATTGTTGACATTCCGGTTCCTGTTGCTTATGGTGCAGCATTTGAAGGCGAAAGAATCAGAAAAGAACACACACATGCTGAGTTTGGTGGAAACAAATCAACAGCTTTCGAGTTTGTTACAAGCGTAGAGCCGGAAGACATTAATGACGGCGAGATAATCATTGTTGGCAAAGATATTGACGAAATACCTGAAGGCACATCATTGCCTCTTGCGATATGGGTTGAAGTTGCTGGGCGAAAAATGCAGTCTGACTTTGAACCAATACTAGAGCGCCAAATTCATCATTTACTAAATGGCGCTGAAGGAATATGGCATATGGGTCAAAGGGATATCGTATGGACTCGTGTTTCTAAAGATGGTTATGCAAAAGGTCTTAGATTAAAGCATTATGGAGAGATTCTCCACGCCAGATTGATTTCTGACTATCCTGCGATTGTGGATAAAGTCAAAATTACAATTGTTACAGAAGAAAAGGAAGTGGAAGATAGATTAAAAGTCGCTCGTAAAGTCTATGACGAACGTAACAGAAGGCTTGAAGCGATGACAGATGAATCGGTTGAAACATTCTATTCATGTCTGTTATGTCAGTCTTTTGCGCCTGACCATGTATGTATTATCACACCGGAAAGACTAGGTCTTTGTGGAGCATATAACTGGTTAGATGGTAAAGCTGCACACGAAATTGATGAAACCGGTCCAAACCAGCCTGTTAAAAAAGGCGAATGTATAGACCCGATTAAAGGTGTTTGGGCAGGGGTTAACGACTATGTATATACAAACAGTCACAAGGCAATTAAAGCATTTAGTGCATATTCAATCATGGACAAACCAATGACAAGCTGTGGATGTTTTGAGGCTATCGTAGCCTACGTTCCGGAATGCAATGGCGTTATGGTTGTTAACCGCGAGTTCGAAGGCGAAACACCGATTGGAATGACGTTCTCATCTCTTGCAGGAAGCGTCGGCGGCGGACAGCAGACTCCAGGATTCATAGGCGTTGGCAAAGTGTTTTTGACATCGAGAAAGTTCTTGTCTGCAGAAGGTGGATTCAACAGACTTGTATGGATGCCAGCAGAGCTGAAACAACTGCTAAAAGCAGATTTGATGTTGCGTTTTGAAGAGATAGACAATCCAGGGTTATTTGACCTTATATCAGATGAAACGAATGCGACTACTGCAGACGAAGTAAGAGCTAGAATGGAGGAAATAAAGCATCCTGCACTTGAGATGGACGATATGGCAGACTACGTTGAAAAGGAAAGCACAGAGACACAAAAGACATCTATGGAAGCTATAGTTGAAGAAGATGTAGAAAAAGTCGAAGTCACATCAACTCCAACTTCAAATATAGATATTGAAGCAATGCGAGCACAGATTACACAGGAAGTTCGAGCTTCAGTAGCCAAAGAAGTTACAGAAAGCATAATAAATGTTCTATCCGCTAAATTTTTGGGCACATCAGTTGCTCCAACATCAGCTGCTGCAAGTATTGAATTTGTAGCAGTAGCAACACCGAAAGCACCAGTTAAAACAGCAGCCCAGACAGTCAGCGAGATTAAATCTGTGGCTATTCGCAAAGAAAAAAGCGAAAATGCAATATGGGAAGTGCAGCTTGGAAACACCAAAGAGCAAGGAGGTACGCGTGGAATCACTTATAAAGTTGGCGGTGCCACATGCATGCCATTCCATCTATGGGAAGGAACGATGCCAAACAAGCCGCTCGTTGCAATGGAAGTGTACGATGTTGTAAGCAAAAAATATCCAAAGTTGCTTAGAAAAGTTTACGGTGACCTATTGAACGATCCAGCAGCGATGGCAAAAGTATGCGTAGAACAATACGGAGCAGATCTTATCAGTGTAAGACTGGACGGTACACATCCAGAGCGTGGGAACAAGAAGCCGGAGGATGCAGTTGCTGTAGTAAAATCAGTACTTGCTGCAGTAGAGGTTCCGATTATTGTAACAGGGCATAATAGCTTTGAAAAAAACAACGAAGTTTTTAAAGCGATTGCGCAAAGCTGTGAAGGTGAAAACCTATTGTTCAACTGGGTAGAGCAGGACAACTATAGGACGATTGCAGGTGCCGCCATGGCATACGGACATACACTAGTGGCACAGTCCCCAATCGATGTAAACATCGGAAAGCAGATCAACATATTACTATCAAACATGGACTTAAAAAAAGAAAGAATTATAATGGATCCGATGACGGGTGCTATAGGATACGGAATAGAATATTCCTATTCTGTAATGGAGCGTATCAGACTTACAGCCCTTAACGGAGACAAGATGCTTTGTGCACCTATGATTGTTTCTCCAGGGATGGAATGCATCAAAATAAAAGAGTATAAGGCAAGTGAAGAAGACTTCCCAACATGGGGAGAACTTGAAAAGCGCGCAATTACTTGGGAGCTTACAACGGCGGTCAGCTTGCTTCAAGCCGGTGCAGATATTTTAATCATGTATCATCCAGAGGCAGTTAAAGCAACACAAAAAACAATAAACGATCTGCTTGACAAAGCGGGCGAATAATTTTAGGAGGAAATATAAATGGCACTAAACGGTTTACAAATACAAAAACTGCTTCCTAAAACAAATTGCAAGGAATGCGGTGCAAATACTTGCCTGGCATTTGCTATGAAACTAGCAGCAAAAAAAGCAAATATATCTGAATGCCCATACGCATCTGACGAAACAATAGCAGTGCTTGGTGCAGAAAACGAACCACCGGTAAAACAGCTTAAAATAGGCGGTGAGATAAGCACATTAATTGGTGGAGAAACAGTGCTTTATAGGCATGAAAAGACATATGTTAACGATACACTACTCGCAATAAACATCGATGATGACAGCGAGTATGAAGATACGCTTCATAAAATTGTTGACTATAAACTAGAGCGTGTTGGTGAGATATTGACGCTAAACGCTGTGGCGATTACGCAAAAAAGCGGCGACACAGAAAAATTCGTGGAGCTAGCCCAAAAAGCATGGGACATTACAAAACTGCCACTAATCATCAGAGCTGACAACACAGATGCGATCGCACAAGTAGCGCAGGTCGTAAGCAACACTGGTAGCATTATCGCAGGCGTAAATAAAGATAATGCAGATGCGCTTTTGAAAGTGGCACAAGAGCATGGTATGATCTTGGCTATTGCAAGCGAGAACCTTGATGATATAACAGCACTAACTAAAAGCCTGAAAGCTGGAGGCTTTAACAATATGGTTATGCAGTTTGAGACTGATTCTTTGGCAACAGCTTTTCAGCTTAATTCTATAGCTAGAATTGCAGCCATTAAGGATAATATAAAAGAGCTAGGTTACGCTACACTTAAATACATTAATACCGGAAACGAAATAGAAGACACAGTAATGGCAATTAACGAAATCGAAAAATTCGGTGGAATATGTGTATTGCCAAAGTTTGATGCAGCACAGCTTGTAAACCTCATGACTTTGAGACTTAATATTTATACAGACCCACAAAAGCCGATTCAAATGGAACCAAAAGTATATGCAATTGGTGAGCCTGATAGAAACTCTATGGTTTTTGTTACGACAAACTTCTCCCTTACATACTTTATCGTATCAGGTGAGATAGAAAACAGCGGAATCAGCGCATGGCTAGTTGTACCAGAGTGCGAGGGCTTTAGTGTTTTGACAGCCTGGTCAGCGGGCAAATTCTCTGGTTCTCACATAGCGAAGTTCATAAAAGAAGTTGATCTTGAAACAATGGTAGATACAAGAACTATTTCGATACCAGGATACGTAGCACAAATAAGCGGAGAGCTTGAAGAAGCCCTTCCGGGTTGGAAAGTTTCGGTAGCACCGCAAGAAGCAGCTGATTTAGAAAGCTATATAAAAGCTTTTAACAGGAAGTAAATTTTAAGGAAAGTACAATGCCTAAAATAACGTTTAGACCTAGCGGCATTGCAGTGGATATAGAAAATGGATCTTTACTGCTGGAAGCCGCTAAACAAGCAAAAATTTCTGTTGATACCCCATGTGGAGGAAAAGGTACTTGTGGCAAGTGCCTCGTAAGAATCGAATCCGGTAACGTGGATTTTGAAAACAACGGGCTGTTATCAGAAGATTTAGTCGACGATGGCTACGTATTGATCTGCAAGACAAAAGCAGCGGATGAGGATGTTGTCGTGCACGTATTCTCGGAATTTGGTGAAGAACAAGGGAAGTTCTCTCACGCGACAGAAGATTTACTTTTGATTGACAAAGCACTTTTGCCAGAAACGAAAGATATCGACCCCTTGGTCAAAAAGGTATGCGTAAATGTTTTCTCTGCCGAAATGGGTGACGGACTTTCAGACTATGATCGTTTTAAAAAGTCAGTGATGGAAAATATCGAAGGCAAAGATATGGAGTTTCCGCTTAGCTTGCTTCGAAAACTCCCCGACGTGCTAAGAGAAGACGGTGGTAAGATTACTGTGGCGTTTTTTATGTACAGCGAAACAATTAAGATTGTGGATGTTGAGCCAAGTGATACAAGCTTTAGCAATTATGGAATAGCTGTTGATATTGGCACTACCTCTGTGGCTGTGCGATTGATATATATGTTTGAGGGTAGTATTTTATCGGCTAAAACAGATTATAACGCGCAGATACAATGCGGACTTGACGTCATTAGCAGAATAAACTACGCGCGAAAACCAGAGAGACTTCTAGAGCTTAGGAAAAAGGTATTAGGCACAATCAATGATATGGTTGATGAGATGTCAAGAAGAAGCGCAATTGACAAACGCAGTATCTATAACGCATCCATAGCTGGAAACACAACGATGATGCACCTATTGCTTGGAATTCCTCCTGAGAACATACGACTGGATCCATATACACCAACGGTATATGATATCCCTTTATACACAGCAACAGAAGTTGGACTTGATATTAATCCAGGCACGGCGGTCTATATGGCGCCGTCTGTAGGCAGCTATGTAGGAGGAGATATCACCTCAGGGCTGCTCTGCACAAGCCTTAGCAACCAAAATGAAGACATAAGCCTTTTTATAGACATTGGTACAAACGGTGAGTTGATACTTGGCAATGAGGATTTTCTTATCGGCTGTGCTTGCTCTGCTGGACCTGCATTTGAGGGCGGCGGAATAGAGTACGGCATGAGAGCGTCTACCGGCGCTATAGGGCGCGTTTGTGTGAATAAAGACACCGGTGTTTGCGAATATGCAACAATCGGTGGAGTCAAGCCTCTTGGGATTTGCGGCTCCGGTATGATTGCACTGATAGCTGATTTGTTCAAAACAGGGTGGCTGGATCCTAATGGAAAATTAAATAGAGATAAAAAAAGTGATGTAATTGAGATTGAGCAGAGAAATTCCCGATATATTATCGCGCCGGCCGATGAATGCGAGAACGGCAAACCAATATTCATATCGGAAACAGACATTGATAATCTTATCAGAGCAAAAGCAGCTATTTACTCTGCTTGTAGGGTTATGCTTCAAAAGATTGATATGGAATTTGCCGACTTGGCTAAAATCTATATTGCAGGAGGTTTCGGCAGATACCTTGATATAGATAAATCTTCTACCATAGGGCTGTTGCCGGACCTTCCAGTGGATAAGTTTTCATTTATTGGCAACTCGTCAATCATTGGGGCATATATGACGCTGATATCAAAAAAACACAGAGATAAGCAACAGACACTCGCTGATAATATTACGTATCTGGATTTAAGTACGGAACACGAGTACATGGACCAGTACACGGCAGCTCTTTTTATTCCGCATACAGATTCTGATTTATTTAAAAAGAAAAACTAGATTAATGAAATTATTTTGGAGGAAGTAGTATACAATTAGTTGACGTATTGATTTCGATTGTTGTGGGTGGAACTATGTGGGCGGCCATAGCAGGAGTTACAGCATATGCAAGAAAAAGATCAATGTTGAAGCGGAGAAAGATTCCCTCATAGGTGTAATGGGAGCTTTTGTGTTTGCAATGCAGATAGTCAACTTCTTTATTCCTGGAACGGTATCTAGCGGACACATCGCGTGATGTAATCATTAAAATATAGGGAGCTATTGTAATGGATAAAAAATGTCCGGGTGCTGCAAACCTTAGCGGTACACCGACTTTAAAAGTAAAGCAATGTCCAGAGTGCGGCACAGAAGTCGAGCTTTTTTCTACTGACGTTTCAAGAACTTGTATACAATGTGGATTCATCGTATATAACGATATCACATCGTGTATAAAGTGGTGTAAACTAGCAAGAGAATGCGTAGGTGATGAACTTTACGAGGAACTGATGGAAGCAGAGAAGATGAAAGAACAACGTGAAATCGAAG
>JAGLOK010000098.1 GCA_023139005.1 Clostridiales bacterium
TGTAGCTCTGTCGGTTGCACTTGTTGGAGCATACCCTGTAAACATATGATATATCGTTGCAGCTAGAGCATATATATCTGTCCAGGGACCTTGTACTCCTTTTCTAGAATATTGCTCTATTGGCGCATATCCTGGCTTTAAGATGACAGATAACGACGTGGAATCATCTACCAATGTTAATCTTGCTGCTCCAAAGTCAAGTAGTTTAATCTTTCCATCCTTCATTAAATAAATATTTTCAAGGGAAATATCCCGATGGATTATTCCAGCATTGTGCACCTTTTTAAGTGCATCACATAGAGGTAAAGCAAATTCTATAACTATATCAGACGATAAAGGAGCATTGTTTTTAACGTAACTTGATAAACTTTCTCCTTCCAAATACTCCATAACTATATACGCTGTACCATTAGCTGTAAAAACATCAAAAATAGAGACTATTGATGGTACTGCTGAAAATTTTGATAAAACTTTGGCCTCTTCAATAAAATTTCGTAAACCGTGTTTATATATTTCCCCTTTCTTTCCGATATATGAAGTTACTATATCCGTATCCTTTTCTCTTACGGCTACTCCTGCAGGTAAATATTCTTTAATTGCAACTTTTTCGCTTACTGTTAAGTCCATTCCTAGATACGTTGCACCAAAACCACCATGACCAAGAACTTTACCAATCATATATTTTCCGATTAAAATTGTACCTGCAGGCAAGTATTCGCCGTTGTCTGATCTATTTTTGATATCATATCCACAGTCTGGACAAATATCGTTGTTCCCTTCTTCTGCGAAACAATTCGGGCATAAATTGATTTTATCACTCATTTTGTCACCTCACCTTATTAAAAGCTAATTGGTACATTTTATCTGTTTTTTGCTTCTTTGTTTCTATGTTTTTATAACCTTACGGTAAATACATGCTCCCTTTTCCCGATATAAAAATGCGTGTTTGGTGCTACTGAATAATCTGTGTCTTTAGGGATTCTTTTTCCATTGAGAAAAAAAGTTCCGTTTGATGAAACATCCTTCATAATAAATTGATTTTTACTCAAATCGTATTTTACTATCAAATGCTGCCTACTAATATAATTGCTTGCATTCATGATTACGAAATTGCATGATTTTGCCTCCCTACCAATTTTCATTCCTCTTTCATCTAAAGGTATTTCAGCGCCAGCCATTTCCCCTTCAAGACAGCACAGTCTGGGATTTTGATTAACTGTAGTCTGTTTGTTTTGCCTAGGAGCCTGTTGAATTTCTTGTATTTTTTCTTTTATATTTTCAACTGTACTATTTCTAAAAAATAATCCAATAATCGATACAACAATTGTTGCCCAGAAAGAAAACCTGGTAAACTGTGTTAAATCAACAAAAGACAAGATGTCTATATACGGTATATTATTTAGAGCGTATTGAGCGCTAACAATTAATATCAGTATTAATATCAAGTTCACAATGCATGAGGCAATAAATATCTGATGCCCCAGTTTATTATTCTTCTGAAGGTGGAAAAAAACACTCAATACTGCCAAGATTGGCATAGCATACAATAAATAAAACGGAATGCTTTCCTCTCCTATATAATCATTTAGTACTGGTCCTATTTTTGCCGGCGAAAGTGACAATTCGCTAAAGAAAACGTCCACCCCAAACCATGGTAAAAAGAATAATATAACTATTATTATTGAGGTTATTAGTTCAATTGGTACAAAATTAATTTTTTTCATGTAAATTCCTTTTAGTTACTTATTCTGTTTAAGTATTAGGTTAGTATTAGCTAAGTATCAGACTATTTTGTAACGTTTATTGTCTCGGAATAATCGTGGCAATATCTACCCAATCATCACCATTATTTATTGGATGACTATTTGCTGATGAGCTATAATTAATTACTCCAGAATATTTTTTAACAAAGGCATACGGAGTTCCTATATTTGCGGTAATGGTCAAATTATAAAATGTTGGTTCTGTTCCTTTATAGAAATGAAGTCTTACTCTATACTCTTCTCCCCATCGTATATTATTATCATAGGTAAGCGTAATATGTTCAGGGCCGTACGATGTTGTATCATCAACATCAAGCTCAGCTCCATCTGTAGTTGTCATGTTTCTATACCAAGCTACATCACCTGAAGGATCAATAAGATATAAATCAACATCATCTTGTTCATCCCATGTCAAAGTTATAAGCATAGCTACTTCATCAATTTCACTATTAATTAGGAAATCGCTATTCATATCATGGTCAAGGATATGTTTTTGAATGTATTTATCATTATCCTCAAAATACCCTAAGTTAAAGTTCAGATAATTCTCACCTGGAACCAAAGGAATTTCTATTTCAAATGTATATGTCTCAAGATCAATAGTCGTAGTGTATATGTTTCCATCAGATGTTATTATATCAATAATATCAACAATATTTTCACCCATAGAAGACAGTTCAAGATCTTTGTCAATTTTCCCTAGTAGAGTAGTATATGGCTCATTTACCACTTCACCATATTCATGACTAGTTATATTAATATGCAATTCTGTATTATTAAATCCAAGTAAAGCATCTTGATATATCTGCTCAAATCTTTCGTCATGATTAAATGTACCTGGACCTAGACAATATAACTTAATATTTATGTCAATAGGATATGTATATTCTTCTATTTTTACAATAAACGAGTCTTTTGCCATATCATATATTATCATGCAATCATTGCTTCCCGGTCTATTACAATCATATGTATATATATATACTTTATGACCTTCTGCCTTATATCTATAAGCAATTAATGCATGTCCAATACCTCTGTTGTCTGAAAACAGATTAATATCCATTCCTTTGAAAACGACACATACTGGCTCATTTAACATACTTATTGAATTTATTATTGAAAACATTGCCATTTGATTATCTGGGATTATTTCTCCAAAAGTGTTCATATAGGAGTTATTATAATGCTCTGCATTAGATAAAAGTATATCTTCTTTTCTCGAAACATATCTATGGGCTCTTGTGGCTATTATGTCTTGTATTGTTATTTCGTCTTCTATACCATTTCTATAGTATCTTGTTCCAAAACTACCTGATGAAAACGCATTGAACAGATTTCCACTCTCTTGTTTTTTATTATTGTAATACCATAATGAAAACGATGCCATGCCAAAACACTCCCCTCCAGATTGATAAGTAGAACCTTGATTTCTTTCAGCAAAACCATCATTGTTTGGTAAATATGATGTTGAAGCTTCACGGCTTACTATTCCCCAATCTTCAGGGTTAGGTGCAATGGCTGCAATTATTGGGCTGAATATTACTGTAAAAATTGATGCGTGTAATGTTAAGAAGGAAACTGTTTTTGCCTGTTGGTTTACAGACTTTATAGTTACAGGTATTAATGTTCTGGTTACCTCATCATAATAACAAGGAACAGGGAAATCAGTTATATCATTTGTATCATATTTTATTGTTACTTCTATAGGAAGCATAAAGTCTTGATATCCATCAGTATCTATGAATATTCCTTTTCCTATATGTTTAACATCTTGTGAATCTAATTCAATATCACAATATCCTACCGATAAATTGATTTCTCCATTAATAGAAGCAGGAGGAATATATACAATAGAACCAGGTAAATTTGAATTTTCAGAGAGCACAACATCCAACCCAAAACCATCTACTATATTCTTTGTATCTATTGATGTATTACTATGTTTTGCTCTAATAGTATTATCTTTGCTATCATCTGTATCAAGAAAATTTTCCAATATTTCTTCCTGTTTACTATTTGCTACGAAACTACCTGTATATGTGCTATTATTACTATTAGCATTCAAGGAGTAATAAATCAAGCTTCCTACAATTACAAGTAAAAATATTGAAGACAGCATAATTACAACAACTTTTACTTTGTTTCTTCTTAATATTCTCATATAAATCCTTCGTTTCTAATTCTATCGATACTTGTAAACAGTTCTTTTCTTTACTTCTCTAGCACTGGTACTGTTGACTTTCTCGTCCTGCCATTTACTCCATTCTGTAGTATAATAATTCTTTTTTTGATAGTTATATTCAACAGCTACCTGCTTATCGCTAGTTTCAGCTGGTGGATTCCCTTCTGTCCATCCAGTTTCACCTGCCCATCGCCAATATTTATAGTTATACCACCCATCTTTCTTGTGATATTCAGTATAATCATAATCATTGTATTGCCGTGTAAATGGAGAATTTGCAGTTTGCCCGTAGAATGTATGAAAGCCACAGCTTGAGCAACTACGACTATATTTTTTCCATGTTCCATTATAGCTAGTTGATGTTGTACCAATACTCGAAAGAGGGCTATTTAACCAGGATGTTTCATGATGATAATATGTTACATTGTATTCTTGTACAGGGCTTACAATCCAACTACCATCCATTTTTTGAAATTTATTATGCTGATATTTGTATTGAGTTATATAGTGATCTCTATTTCTTGTACCAACTTGTCTTAGCGCTGAAGGGGATATTGCTGTTGTTGACCAAGTACTCCAAGTATCAGGCCACAGTATTTCTTTGTCACCTGTTTGTGTCCAGCCGCTTAATGATGAACTTGTGTTCCAAGTAGATTCTTTAGAGTTCGTTTTATATCTTGTCTTTGTAGAACAATAATCTCCACTCTTAGAACTTGAAGACCATCCTATCCATGATCCTGGATTAAATCCTTTATCCTGATAACTATATTGAGTTTTTGTATCAGTTTGATACATGTCTGGGTTATTCTTTACCTCTGCTGGAAGCTCTGTCACCCATTCCAATGACCATTGCTTCCCAGAGCTGACAACAAGAATTATATCATTTTCATCAAAGATATAAACAACTGAATTCGCTTCCCTGCTTTGAGATATTATGTGCCCTTCTTTTACAGTTTCACTGGATTCGAGTTTTATATTAATATTTTCGAAGCCTAATTCTTCTAACATAGTTGTCGCTTCTTCTTTAGGTTTGCTTAGCACATATGGTACTATAACCTGCTTTTTCCCTTTGCTAATAACCACATTCACAATATCACCTGTCTTAAAATCTGTGTCAGGTAATGGTTGTTGAGATATTATCTCACCAACTGGAATTTCTTCGTTCCACTCCTCTTTCTCCTTTAAGACATAGAGTGAGTCTCCCTTAAGAATATTTGCACCCTCTTCAAAACTTATACCGACTACATCTGGGACTACTACACCTTCTCCCACACTACCACCTTTATAACCGGTCGATACCGTTAGCATTACTTTCTTTCCAACAATATATTGTGTCCCTGCTTCAATGTTTTGGGATATAACAGCACCTGGAGCTATGTCCTGGCTTTCTTCCTCAGTAATTACTACAAATCCAAGTGTTTCAAGTTCATCTATTGCGTCTTTTTTCAGTTTGTACGTCATATCAGGCATCTCTTCATATTCAGGTCCTGAGCTTATAACGACTTCCACGATTGTAATTCCAGCTTCTGCCTCTATACCTTGAATTGGGCTTTGCTTCATAACAGTATTCATAGCTGCATAGACATGAGATTGGGAATCAACCTCAACATATTTCAAATCTAAATCTAATACTACTTGGTGTGCATCCGCTTTATCCATTTTGTATAGGCTAGGGACTTTTATCATGTCTGGCGCAGGAGGTGGAGTTATATCTTCAGATTCAAATATGCCTAGTAGCCATAATATTGGTATAGTAATTAATAAAATAGCTGCAATTGGTACCTGGATCTTGAGCCATAGTGGCCAACGACCAGAATCTACTTTTGATTTCTTAATTATAGTTCTAGTTACATCTCCTTCACCAAGTAATTCTATTTCAAATTCTGGTATATTATTGGTACGGAACTCAGCCTTTACTGCTAAAGCATTCATTATTGCAATCTCTGCATGCTTAGGAATTTTTGAATTCAGTTTAGATAAATCTTTTACAGTATCCTTGACATTTCTTTCCATTGCCTCTTCAGGAACTATACCAGTTAACATTCGATATAATGTTGCTCCAATAGCATAAACATCCGACCAAGGCCCTTGATTTCCTCTGCTTCTGTACTGCTCTTCAGGAGCATATCCCGGTTTCAAAATTACTGATAAGCTTTTACTATGTGTTGTTGTTGCATATCTTGCTGCGCCAAAATCTATAAGCTTAATTTCATCATCTTTTGTCATAAATATATTATCAGGTGATATATCCCTATGGATTAAATTCTCTTTGTGGACTATTTTAAGAGCACCTAAAACTGGTGCTATAATTCTCATTGCATCATCAAAATCTATAGTTCCACCTTTTTCTTTCAAATACGTCTTTAAATCTTGACCTTCTAGGTACTCCATAATTATGTATGCAGTTTTGTTTTCAAAGAAGGTATCAAAAATATCAACAATTCCTGGTGTTCCTGCGAACTTTGCCAGACTTTGCGCTTCAGTCATAAATCTTTTCAAACCTTCATCATACTGTTCTCCTTTTTCACCATCAAAAGCAGTAACATCAGTTTGACCCGGAATTCGTGTAGCAAAATCTCCCGGAAAATATTCTTTCACAGCAATTCTTTGTTGCAAGAGTAAATCCCATCCAATGTAAGTAACACCGAAGCCTCCAAAACCGACGACTTTTCCTACCAGATACCTACCTTT
>JAGLOK010000099.1 GCA_023139005.1 Clostridiales bacterium
CCTGTGCACGTTCACTATTTTGCTTTTCGATCATCAATGCATTGATTCGTGTTTTTAAAACGCGCATTGCTTTTTCGCGATTCTTCATCTGTGATTTTTCATCTTGACATGTGACGACAATTCCTGTAGGCTCATGAACAATCCGTATAGCAGATTCTGTCTTATTGACATGCTGCCCCCCTGCACCGGATGCTCTATAGGTATCAATACGCAAATCACCGGGGTCGATTGTCATGTCAACTTCCTCAGCCTCGGGCATCACTGCAACTGTGGCTGCTGATGTATGAATGCGTCCACCGGACTCTGTTTCTGGAATGCGCTGTACACGGTGTCCACCTGATTCAAATTTTAGCTGTGAATAAACGCCTTTACCTGAAATGAGTAGCGTTGCATCTTTAACACCACCAATATCGGTTTGTGAAATATCTGTTAGGTCTACTTTCCACTTATGATTGGCAGCATAACTTGTATACATCTTCAATAGGTTCATCGCAAACAATGCAGCTTCATCGCCACCGGTTCCTGCACGAATCTCCATCACAACATTTTTGTCATCGTTGGGATCTTTGGGGATTAGCATAACTCTGATTTCTTCTGCTAGTGCTTCAAGGTCTTTTTTCGCAGTATGAATCTCTTCTTTTGCAATCTCCAGTAGTTCTTCATCTTCGGATTCTATAATCTCTGCATACTCATCATGCTCTTTTTTTAAATTAAAATATCGATCGATTGCTTCTGCAACTTCACTCATTTCTGCATGCTGCTTTATGAGCTTTCGATACGCCTCCTGATTGTTTGTTGCATCAGGTTGTGAAAGCGTCATGTTAAGCTCTTCATATTTGTTTTTTAGTTCTAATAACTTCTCTTCAAACATCTTCTACCTTCTTGCGATAACCATTCTTTGTATATTATTAAAGTCCTCAATAATTTCTATATCATCAAAATATTCGTTGAATATTTCTCTTACTTCTTCTGCTTGATCGATCCCGATCTCCATGAATATTGCACTACTTTTTTCTAAGGAGTTTTGCGCAAATTGTGCAAGGGCTCTATAATACTTGAGACCGTCTTCTCCGCCATCTAGTGCGATATGCGGCTCATAGTCTTTCACATTTTCATCAAGTCCTTCAATATCTGCAGTCTTTATATAAGGTGGATTACTAACAATTAGATCATAGGTCTTGCTGTTAAGGCTTAATATGTTCCCTTGGACAAATGTACAATCAAGCTCAAGTTGTTCTGCGTTTTCCTTGGAAAGCTCAAGCGCATCATAAGATATGTCAAGTAGTGTAACATCAGCATCATCTATTTTGCTCTTCAAATACAGACCAATACATCCACTGCCACAGCCAATATCAATGATTTTGGATGCATTTATTTCTTTTGCGTATAGATATGCTTTTTGTGCAAGAATCTCTGTTTCAGGACGCGGTATAAGCGCACGCCGATCCGTCTTTATTGTGATATCAATAAACTGCCATTCACCGAGTATATGCTGCAGCGGTTCTCCCCTTTCAAGCCTGCTCTTGATATCTTCAATCTTCGATTCTTCCTCTGGTGTTAATATATCATCAAGGTTCAACAATAATTGCGCGATACTCACATTGTGCATATTGGATATAATCCAATGCGCGCTTTGCTTGGTATGTGATGTTGATAATTGGCTAATTGCTTGTCGTATCGTCATCTTCTACTTCTTCTTTATCAATATCTTTGTTGATATCTTTTTGTTTTTCTTCTTCAATAAAATCATTGGGGAATTGATATCCCTCCGGTACTGCCTTTTCATACCATGTAGTATCCATGACAGATAGCGCAGAAGAGATTGCAGTTGATACCATGTCATCATCCGGTTCATGTGTGGTGAGCTTTTGTAATTGCTTTCCGGGCCAGGAGATAATTTTTACAAATATATTGTCAAATCGTGCAAGCACCATCAATAGTTCATAAGAAAATGCGGCAACTACAGGAAGCAGTGCAAGACGAATCGCAACTCGGATGAGTACGGACTGTCCATTCCACCCAGTGAGAGAAAACACAATCACTGCAATCAACATCACCAATACAAGAAAGCTTGTTCCACAACGCTTATGATAGGTGGAGTATTTTTGTACATTTTCAACTGTGAGCTTTTCATCGTGTTCAAATGCGTTTATTACCTTGTGCTCTGCACCGTGAAATCCAAAGAATCGTTTGATGTCTTTCATCATGGAAATAAGCGAGATATAAATAACAAATATCGTTAGGCGAATACCACCTTCGATGAGGTTTACTACAAACGATGACTCTACCTTCGACGATATCCAGCCGGTAATAAAGTTGGGAAGCAAGAAGAATAGTCCAATTGCAAGTCCAATACCTATAACCAATGAAAAGGCCACGAGAATATCCATGATGTCTTTGCCTGTCTTTTTGGCAATCCATTTTTCGAATTTGCTAGGTTCTTCATCGTCTAGTCCAAGCATCTTTACAGAATCATTTAAGCAGCCAACGCCCAACTTCATAATATCTATGAAATTGGTGACACCACGTAAGAATAAATATCTTTTATACCAAGGTTTCTTCGCCTCAGTGTTGTTGCCATATTTCTTTAGTGTTAAGCTTCCGTCTTCACGGCGTACAGTGATGGCAATTTCGTTGCCATTGCGCATCATTACGCCTTCCATCACAGCTTGTCCGCCAATTTTCGGTTTATCTTTCATAAGATTTCTCCATTTCACCTATATTATACATCATATAATAATTCAAATCATAAAACGATGTGGGTGTTTAATAATTGGTTACATTTTGTAGATATACTGTTTATATATCTTTCTCTTTTAAAATAAAGAAAAATACAGAACGTGAAACATTATGTTTACGCTCTGCATTATTGAATTTAAAATTGTGTCGCTACTTATTGTAACGTTTGTTAAACTTGTCTACACGACCACCACTGTCTATCATCTTTTGCTTGCCTGTGAAGAATGGATGACATTGAGAGCATATTTCAACACGAAGCTCCTCTTTAAGTGAAGCTGTTTCAAATGATTCTCCGCATGCACAAGTAACGATGCACTTTTTATAATCTGGATGTATTTGCTGTTTCATTTCGGTTTGTCCTTTCCAACTGGTTGGGTTGTATGCATTGTGGTCTTTTTGCACGAAGAAACTCGTGTTCATAAACCGCGCAACGACTATTATAACATATAATATTGTATCGTCAATGCTTTTTTATGTTCGATTTTCACCATGCCTCATAATTCATAATAATACAATGTTTGTGTTACATAAAGGTTTTAGCTACTTTAATGGATTGACCATCGTACCTATTATTAAGATACCCCCTGTTTGGTTGTCAATAGCTGCAAACAAAAAGGGTCTGTCTGCTGCAAAGAAGTATTCTTCGTTGGTTTTTGCACGAACTAAATCGCTAGCTGTAATTGTCGATGGTGCAATGCCTGTCTCATCTGCCTTGAATACTGTGGTCTGCCAGAAGTCACCTAAGTAAAAATTGTGTCCGAGATTCGAAAAATCTGCAAGCTCTGTATCGAACATATCTCCCGCACCCATCTTTGTGAGAGGGTCTTTCAATGATTGAAGCTTGTTCCACTTGATTTCCGGGAATCGAATAAAGTGATCACCTTCAGGCGCAATGAGTCGCCATAGTTCAATGTCTTCAGCCTTTAGATTGTTCAAAAACTCATCTAATGTAATATCCGGAGGTGGCATCAGAATGGCAAGTGATGTATTGCCACCTGAAAGAGGCAGGAAACCTGCTGTAACATTCTCGTCTTCATACACTTTCATATTCATTTTGCCGCGCAATGTAGGAACAGATACCCCTTTGTTTTCTCCCATAGTGAAAACCATAGGTCTTGTGTTCGTGGGGTCAAATTCCATTTCCCAAATACAGTCCAAGGCATTAACATTGATCATCAGGGTTAAAATATCTTGCGGAAGACCTTCTGATGTTACCAACTTTTCAACACGGTTTGATGTTTTTATATCTGCCCAGTCATTAAGTTCAACTACTACACGTTCATCATTATCGTCATCATCGAAGTTCATAAATTTCAGCAGTATATCAAAATTATCCTCAGCAAGCACTGCATAACTTTCCATAATAGATGGCCCTTCATCGATAAATAAACCCAGACCCGATTCATATTGGAACCCTTGACCCATTTCATTGATTCGGGTTACGATATCAGCACACTGTAATGTTGCTGCATCAAAATCATTGATAGTCATATCCAATGCAGTGTCAATACCCAGTGCAGTATCTCCTGCAGCACCGATTCGGAGCATCGTCATAGCAAGTCCTATCGAAATAGGAGATATGATACTATTTTCATCCATTTCTCTGGTGTTTTTTAATAACTCCAGTGCAAATTGGTTGTAGGTCGTGAATGTTATATTATCTACAATCGGAATTGTATCCTCTAAAACTACTTCTTCCTTTTTGCACCCTTGCATCAAAAGTAGCGCTATGACCATGCATAACGCCATAAATATATTAATCTTGCCCATTATTTTGTATTTCATATTATATCTATTTACCTACTTTTATCATTAATACAGAGATATCATTATCTTTTAATCCATTGGCACTTTCCATTGCGGCAGCAGTCAATACTTTTGCGCAATTTTTGAATACACCGTTGTAGTTATTGATAGTACTAAATATCTCATCTTCATCTAACGCATTATACAAACCA
The DNA here is from genome assembly GCA_023139005.1 of Clostridiales bacterium. Classification (GTDB taxonomy): domain Bacteria; phylum Bacillota; class Clostridia; order Christensenellales; family UMGS416; genus JAGLOK01. The sequence continues at coordinate 4,698 of JAGLOK010000099.1, forward strand.
TCAGAACAATAAAGTAGTATATCATTTTCATTGAGCATGATAGGTACATCATTCATATCGATATAGTTGATGCCACCGACACCGATGTAGCTAATGAGTTCATTGCGACGTGGATTGCTTTGTGCATCGAGGAGGTCTATCTCCCCTTCTTTGACCATAGCATCCAGCTCAATAGAATACCGATGTTCGCTGGTAAGCTGTTTGATATGATTGCCTCGGATATGGTAGAGTCTAGCGCCACCAACACCGATGATATATAGCTCTTTTCCCAGAAGTACACATGCAAGCAAGCTAGTGCCCGCCTTGCCATTGCTTGAAAACTTCACAATCTCTGCATCGAGTTTGTCAATTGCATTTTCAAAGAAATCCTGTGTGCTGTTTTCTATTCTATCAGGACTATAGAAATCATCCATAATTCTCTTTGAAATATATGCAGGGGTATCTTCATCTCCATCAAGTCCATCGCACAGCATCGCAAGATATCCATATCTGTTCAAAACATCATCTTCAATATCATGTGCGCAGCGAATGGAGTCGCGTACTTTGTATGCACTGGTCTTGACACTATGGCTGACTTCGTTTTGTACAAATGGACTTTCTTGCAAGTCCTCTTGTGCTTCCGGTGGAATATATTGACTTTCCATATCTGTATCAAGTTCATCATTTTCAGTGGACTCATAGTCCTTAGATGTATATTCGTTGGTTGTATATTCTTGTGGCTCATAAGGTTCTTCGTCATATGCATCATCGAGTGCGGAGCCTGTTTCTTTTTTGTTCTTAAAGGTCATATATAGACCAAAACCAATCATCGCAACACCTAAAATAAGCCCTACTGCCAAAAATAAGGTGGTGGTTTGAGACATCGGATTTTGGGCATTGGTTGCTACATCTAGAATAAAGTTCATTTTATAAACCTCAACATTCAATTTAGTGAAGTAATTCATCTTATTTTATCAAATTTTTACTAAGAATACAAAACAATGATATATTATACCAATGATATCAACCTGCAGGTGGCGCTGTTGCAATGATATTTTCTACATACCAGAGCATATATCTCAAATCTACATCAGGCAACTGCATCCCTTCTGAAATAATCGTAGTTCCGTACATATCTTTGATAGGACCTGCAAACACGTCCCATTGTTTGTCTTTCATTTGTTGTATCTTTTGCGCAACACTTTGCTGTTGTTGTATGTTAAGCATTTCAAGATTCATTTCTGTGCTAAAAATATCACTTTCAAATCCCAACCAACCAGTGGAAGCATCAAACGCTACATATCTACCTTCTATGATGCTATGTGTTTGTTGTGTCATGTAGTTTGCGTAGTTGGGTTCATCAATATTGACCACGCTTTCAGAGGTATACCCATTTCCAATCATTAATATATCTTCCTGCATGGCAATCTCAAGGACGATGGATGCAATATTTCTCTGCATGATAATATCACAATTAATCTCCGCTAAACCAAATGCAACTTCTTCTGTCTGTTGTGATGTTGCATCTGCAGATAACAAGACAAAATTAACTTCTGCTTCCTTATTCACGGTACTAACACCTAATGCAAAAGCATTGACTTGTCGAATATTTTTATCATCTGCACGAAGACCGATATAACCGATGCTATCTGTTTGTGTCATATAGCCTGCAATCATTCCATTGATGTACTGCTGTTGGTAGTATCGCACGTCATAAAGTGATAAATTATTGGCATCTTCTGCATCCAGTCCACCAAAAAGCTCAAACTTGATTTCAGGATACTGTCCAGCTATCTGCTTGATACCACTTTCTTCAACGTCCACTACAAATATGATTTTACACTCTTTTTGAGAAAGCTCTTCAATATCTGCATCTAGTGTAGCTTGTGATGTTTCTTTCTTGACTACTGTGATGTCCGTGTTCTCAATTTCAATGGTATCGATTTGCAAATTATGCAATTGTACCACATCATCCGTACCTGAAAAGGCAAGCCCTATTGTGATTGTTTCTCTTTGCAACTCTTCTGTAGGCTCTGGTGTTTGTGCTTTCACCGGCGTGGGTGTGTTCGTTTCTTCAACGGTTTCTTTCTTGTCACATCCAGTGGTGAATAAAGCCGTCGCAAGCAAAGCAACGGCTATCAATATTCTTATTTTTTTTCGCATATAATCATTCCTTTATCTGCTAATCAGATGTACTGCATCCGTTGGACACGCTTCATAACACGCTCTGCATCCAACACATTTGTCACTAATAATCTTATGTATTTCTTTGCGTTCCCCTTCGACTGCTTCAAACTGGCAAGCTTTCTTGCATAGCGTACATCCGATGCATTTTTCTTCTTCTATGAATGCAATCTTGCGTTTTTTGAAGTCGAACTCTATACATCCTGTGGGGCATTTTTCTGCACATAAACCACAGTCCTCGCACTTCTTATAGTCTATAATCGGATTATTATCCTTCATTTCAATTGCATCAAACTGACATACTTTCTTGCAAATGCCACACCCGATACAGCCCACTTTACAAACACTCTTTACTTCTTTCCCGCGATTTAAAGAGGAGCACATGATAATTGGCTCTGCAGACTTCGGTATCAGAGATATCACATCACGAGGACATTCTATTGCGCATTTTCCACATGCAATACATTTCTTCCTATCAACGATAGCGATTCCGTTATCTATCTCAATCGCATCTGTTGGGCACACTCTACTACAATTCCCCATACCCAAGCATGAATACTCGCATCCTTTGTTACCGCCACCTAAAGCTGCTAATGCTGCACAGTCTTGAATTCCTTCGTACTCATATTTCATTGTCACTTTGTCATTGGTTCCGATACATCTTACGACTGCAAATAGTGGTTCAACATCCTCTTGCTCAACACCCATGATCTTTGCAATTTCTGCTTTTTGTTCTTTGCTTGAAACTGGGCATCCGTTGACTCTTGCTTCTCCTGTGCTCACTTTCTCTGCAAACAAATCACATCCTGGATATCCACAACCACCGCAATTAATCCCCGGAAGTGCAGCTCTAATCGCTGCAATTTTACTATCGATTTGTACATGAAAAAATTTCGCTGCAAAGGCTAAGATGATACCAAAAACCAACCCAATTATTCCTATGGCTATAGCTGATGTTAATAACTCTTTAAACATATAATTTCCCTTCGGTTTCTACGCTTTTTTTAGTTTGTTCGTTTGCTTATCCAATCAAGCCATTAAAGCCCAGGAATGCAACTGACATCAGACCCGCTGCAATCAATGCAATTGGAAATCCTATAAAAGGTTTCGGAATGTCTGAATATTCTAGTCGCTCTCTGATACCTGCAAAAAGTATGATCGCAAGCCCAAATCCAATAGCAGCTCCAAAAGAATTGGCTACCGTTTCAACTAAATTATATCCCTCTCTGATATTGATGACTGCAACACCAAGTACTGCGCAGTTGGTCGTAATAAGCGGTAAATATACACCTAATGCAGAATATAGCGAAGGATTGGTTTTCTGAATCATCATCTCAACAAACTGCACCAATGATGCAATAACCAAGATAAATGCAATGGTCTGCAAAAAACGTAAATCGGGGATGTTTTCAACACCCAATTTTGCAAGCCATGTAGGTTGTAGTATCAAGTCCTGTACAAGGAACGTAATGACCGATGCCATGACCATAACAAATGTTACAGCAGCTGACATTCCCACTGCGGTTTCCACCTTCTTGGATACTCCCAAGAATGGACATATTCCTAAATATCGAGACAGCACATAATTGTTGACCAGTGCCGCACTAATTACGATTAAAACAATCTTCGTAAATCCTGTCATGATTATGCACCTTCCTTCCGCATAGCATTTAGAAATGCCAATATGAACCCAAGCAGTATAAAGCCACCCGGTGCCATGATAAATATCAGTGCCGGTTCATACGTACTACCCATTACTGTTAAACCAAACAATGTTCCATTGCCCAATAATTCTCTGAATGCTGCAAGCAATGTGATAGCGAGTGTAAATCCTAACCCCATGCCCAAGCCATCGATGACTGCTGCAAGTGGTGTGTTCTTGGATGCGAAGATCTCTGCTCTTGATAATATGATACAATTGACAACAATCAATGGGATGAAAATACCCAATGCATTAAACAATGAAGGTAGCGTTGCTTCCATTACAAGCTGTACTACAGTAACAAAAGTCGCAATAATAACAATAAATGCAGGGATTCTAATTTTCTCTGGAATCAATTTTTTAAGCAGTGACACGACAAGGTTTGACCCTACCAATACAAAAGTAGCAGCAAGTCCCATGCCGACGCCATTAATTGCAGCTGTTGTAACAGCTAGTGTCGGACACAATCCGAGCATCAATCTGAAAATTGGATTCTCATCAACTATTCCGTTTAAAAATATCTTCTTAAGACTCTTCATTTATTTCTCCATAACTAAATCAGAAACTACTATTGCCTGATTTACGCCATCAACTACTGCTTGTGAAGTAATTGTTGCTGCTGTTATTGCTGAAATCTCATCGTCAGCTATAGCAGTCCCCTTAACAAGGGTAACATTCTTTTTACCTATAAATTGTCCTGTAAACTCAACATCTGATGCTTTAGCACCCAGTCCCGGAGTTTCCGAGTTTGTTCCAACATTTACTCCTGTAATCATGCCATCAATTGTGATTCCATAGTTCAATAAAATCGCTCCAGCATAACCTGTCTTTTCCATTGTAACGATATATCCTACCAAAATACCATCTTTTTGTGATTCATATACTGCGATGACATTGTCATTTTCTTCAGATAAAGAAAGCTCTTCAAGTGTTATGAATTCACTATCAGGAAATAACTCTTCGCGTGCATTGCGCAGTGCCATTTCATGTTGCATTCTGATAGGCTCTTTGGTGAGATAGTTTGTTACACCTAAGATCATACCTGCAATTAATGCTACGAGAAATAGTACTAATGGAAGCTTGATGAAATCACGCATTTAATGCCACCTCCCCAAATATCTTGGGTCGTGTATAGCGCTCAACAAGCGGTGCTACGATATTCATCAGAAGTATTGCGTACGAAACACCCTCAGGATATCCTCCGTAGAGTCTTATGATAACGGTCAACAATCCACAACCAAAAGCAAAAATCAGTTGTCCTTTTTTCGTAATGGGAGATGTTGTATAGTCTGTTGCCATGAAAAATGCACCCAGTAACAATCCACCTGCAAGCACATGTGCTGTACTTGTTAGAATGCTAAAGCCATCGAGGAAGAATGTTCCTACAAATACTGTAAGAATATATATCGTTGGTATACGCCAAGTAATGACTTTCTTGAAAATTAAGTATAGTCCTCCAATCAAGAGCGCAACCGATGATACATCACCAATACAACCTCCGACATTTCCTATAAACAAAGACAGTAAGCTATCGGGCAATATTATAGTGCCTGCTTTGAGAGATACAAGTGGCGTTGCATATGATGTTGCATCAATCGTTGTAGATGATACTGCGATGGAGCCAAGTTCTCTTGCTTCAACAAATGCACTTCCTAAAAGTCGTGCAGGCCAACACGCTACCAAGAATGCGCGCCCTGCCAGTGCTGGGTTCATGAAATTATGTCCCAATCCACCGAATGCTTGCTTAACAATGATGATTGCAAACATACTACCGAGTATCGGAATCCATAGCGGCACAGTAGATGGTAGGTTCATACCCAATAACAACCCTGTTACTGCTGCGGACACGTCACTTACTTTACCTGATCTCTTAAACATCTTCACGATTGCATATTCTGTGAAAATCGCAGAAAATGTTGCAGCTAGCAATACATAAAACGCCTGCGTTCCAAACATAAATACGCCTATTATCGCGGATGGTAAAAGTGCGATGAACACGTCCCGCATAATCTGCGAGGTGCTACGTGGTGCAATAATATGCGGTGATGATGATACTCTAAATTTCCCTTCCATTCATATCTCCTATATTCTACGCTTATTCAAAATGCTTTTTGCAAGCCGTATAGACTGTACCAAGCTTCTTCGTGATGGACAGATGTATGTGCATATTCCGCATTCAATGCAATCTTTTGCACCCAACTTTTCGGCTAGATCAAAATCGCCTTTATCAGCGGTAGCTGCAATAGACAGCGGCATTAATCCGATGGGACATGCATATATACAACTTCCACAACGAATACAGTTCTCCGGATGCACAACTTTCGCTTCTTTTTTATCCAATACTAGTATCGCAGTGGTGCCTTCATTGATGGTCGCTTGAAGATTACTCTGTGCAACACCCATCATAGGACCCCCAGATATGATCTTTTCTACATTATCTTTAAGTCCATCACACGCATTGACACAGTCTTCAAATGATGTACCAAGGCGCACCAACAAATTGTTGGGATTGTTAACTCCATTGCCTGTAACAGTAACGATACGCTCTGTAACGGGAAGTCCCGTTTTGAAGATGTTTGCAATGGATGAAATGGTTCCGACATTGAGCACAACTACACCAATATCCATGGGAAGTCCGCCAGAGGGAACTACGCGAGAGGTTAGTGCATATATAAGTTGCTTCTCAGCACCCTGTGGGTACTTTGACTTCAATGTGCCCACACTGATCTTCTTTTGCTTTGATAATAATTTTTTAAGTATCTTTATTGCATCAGGTTTGTTATCTTCGATACCGATAATAGTCTTTTTGACACCTAAAGCTTTCATCACGACTTTGATACCTTCTATGATGCTCTCAGGGTCTTCAAGCATTAATCGATGGTCGCAGGTAATGTATGGTTCACATTCTGCACCATTGACAATCAGGTATTCTGCCTTTTTGCCCCGGGGCAACATGAGTTTAACATGGGAAGGGAAAGTGGCACCTCCCATCCCGACAATACCTGATTCATTTATCTTCCGGACAATTTCATGACGTTCAAGGCTTATTTCCTTCACCAGTTCAGTCGAAGTGTCGATTTCCTCTAACCATTCATCACCCTCCACCTTTATGGTGATCGCCTTACGTTTGTATCCTGACATGTCAACCACTGCATCTACCTTGAGGACTTTCCCGGATACGGAAGAGTGGATGTTGGCAGAAATGAAACCTTCTTCCTGTGCGATGAGCTGGCCAACTTTCACCATGTCGCCTTTTTCAACCAGGATCTTGGGTGAGGCTCCAATATGCTGGTTCATGGGAATACTCACCTGGCCGGGGATGGGAAGTCCCCTAATTTTGCTTCCGGCTGTGAGCTTGTTCTCGGAAGGATGTATACCGCCAGGTCTGAATGTTTTAAACACTTTCTCTATTCGCTTTTAGGTTCTGCACCAGTTTTATCAGAGGCTATTGGCTCGACTGCTGTCTCCGCTCCCTTTTCAGGTTCTATTTCTGCTACTCTCTCTTTTCTGGGTGGAAAATTAATTTCAAGTATGGCGTTAGTTGGACATTCCGGGGCACATTTTCTGCACAATTTACATTTTATGGGATCTATATAGGCCAGGAAATTCTCAATTGTAATGGCATCGTGCGGACAAACCTTTTCGCATTTCCCACAGCCGGTACAGGCAACCGAGCAACTCTTTTTAGCGATACCTCCTTTGTCCTGGTTGATACAGCTGACAAATATCTTCCGGTCTCTCTTATTCTTTTTCCTCAGCTCAATGATGTCTTTAGGACAGGCTATCACACAGGCGTTACATGCTGTGCATTTATCGTCGGTCACAACCGGGAGGTCGGTTTCTGGATTCATATGGATGGCATCAAATTCGCATACTCTGACACAGTCGCCATGTCCCAGGCATCCATACTGACAACCAGTATCGCCAGAGTAAAGACTGCTGGCAATGGCACATGAGGCAGCACCATCATAATTATTTGTTCGTTCCCGGTGAGCAAATGACCCGGAGCAGCGGACCACTGCCACCAGGGGATCTTTTTCAGCAGCCTCCTTGCCCAGGGCCGAAGCCACCTCCTGCATGGTTTCATTTCCCCCCGGAGGACAGTAAAGTCTGGTAAGGTCCCTTATACTGACACATGCTTCGGCAAAATTCCGGCAGCCGGCAAATCCGCATCCACCGCAGTTGGCGCCCGGGAGTATTTCCTCAACCATATCAATCCTGGGATCTTCGATGACCTTAAAGCGCTGTGCAATGACAAACAGGATGATGGCCGCAGCTATTCCGGTGGCACTCAATGATATAATAGTATATAGTACGATAGGGCTCATAAATCAACGCTCAGGTCTTATGTACAAAAAAAGAAAACTGCCGGTCTACTTTTCCTCTCATCAATTTTAATCCCACATAATAAGGTGCCAGCACGGCCAGTGAAGCCAGTCCTGCTACCAGTTCATCACTGCCGGCAGCAGTCAAGACCAGCAGCACGGTAAGTACCAGCAGGAAGGGCAGGACATAACCCAGGAACAGGGCCCTGAAGCCAAGTGACTGGGCCAGAATGACCCTTACTTTTTCACCAATACGGAAGTCTGGATCAGGCACAGGGATATGCAGCAGTTTCTCTTCTTCACCACCTGCCATATTACATGCTCCTTTTGCATGACAGCTTGTGCAGGCAGCATAACTGGTGATTTTCACCGTAACCCTGTCTTCACTCAAAGATGCTATCACTCCTTCATGTGAAATCCTTTTATCTGGCATGAAAGAACTGGAAGTTTAAAATCCGTATAAAAATATAGATACTATAAGATGTTTAGATTGCTTTTTATCAGTTTTTTGTAAGCTGGATCAATTTAAAATCGGTATAAATAAGCTAGCTGATTACACCCCAATTAAAACTGCCCTTTGACATTTTTTTCAACTGTTCAACCAAGACTGCATTTTTAGGCTGGTCAAGCAATGGATCTTCCTCTAATATTTCTATGACAGTTTTTCTGGCATATTGAAGGATTTGAGAATCCTTCCC